>CALXBJ010000224.1 GCA_944386515.1 uncultured Pygmaiobacter sp. | reverse complement strand
ACTGGAAGAAAGCACAGGCAGAAGCCGGACTGTCCAGCAAGGTGGTGCGTTTCCTATGATCTGGAAACCGTGCAAGCTACAAGCTCAGAAAGAACAGACCATCGATGCTTTGGGCAATCCAACCGGTGGCGAATGGTCGACGCTTATGGAAACGTACGCCCGGCGTTCACCGTGGAACGATGCGCACACCGACGCAGACGATCGGGAAGTGACACACAACGAGCAACACTTCGTGCTGCCCGTGTCCTTCTCGCGTTTCCCGGCCACGGCTACGCATGCCGAGATCGACGGGGTGCGCCAAAAGATTCTGGAGGTCATCGACCTCGCCCCTCGCTACGTAGCGATACGGGTGGAGGTGTATAAGAAGTGAGCATCAATGTACGCGTCGAGGGCATGGAGCGCCTACAGGAGGCACTGTCGACATTGAGCCAGTACCGTGCGGAGGCGGTGATGCTCAAGCAGGCGACCGAGATCCTTAACCGTGCGCGAAAGAACGCAACGACGACAAGAGGAGGCACACCGATCGACACAGGTGAGCTGCGCATCAGTGCGAGCATGTCAGAGGTGCCGGGAGGCTATAGTGTCGGCTATACCAGCGAATACGCGCCGCACGTGGAGTATGGCCATCGTCAAGAGGTCGGCCGATATGTGCCGGCTATCGGCAAGCGCTTGGTAAAGAGCTGGGTGCCGGGCCAGTACTTCCTGCGCGAAAACGTACAGCAGCAAGAGCCGATATTCAAGGAAGACTTGCGAAAGGCACTCGAAAAGGAAGTCGGAGGCAAGTGATATGTATAAGCAACTAGGTCTGGTGGATCTTGTGCACGCGATCCAGCAGAATGTAGAAACCAACACAGGGCTACGGTGTTATGACGCGATCCCGCTCAATGCATCGGCGCCCTTTTATTACGTGGCAGTGACCGGCAAGCGCCCCGGGCACTCCAAGACACAATGGCGCGACATCTATACCGTCAACATGCATGTGATCGCGGACGGCGGCTCATCGGTGCCGGTGTATGAATACATCCAGCAATTGGAAGAGTCCCTCACGGACGACATCCAACTACCGGAGCCTTATGAGCTCATCATGCAGACAGAGACGGGCATCAACCAGATCATGGAAGACCCAACAGGCGAGAAGCACGCCATCATCGGGTACGAGTTCATGATCAGCTATGGCCTACGGTGTAAGTAGGCAACGAAAGGAGACGAAAAGCATGGCATACGATAACAATGCTTATTGTGATTTTACCACTACCACGGCCACGGCCGTAGCCGGTAAGGACATCCTCCTGTGCATCTTCGATAACACAGGCAGTGAGCTGCTTGCCATCAGTGGCCAGCAGAGCCTGACCATCAACCGCTCAGCGGACAGCATCGAGATCACAAGCAAAGATACACAAGGCGGATGGAAGTCTAAGATTGCAGGAATGAAGGAGTGGAGCATCGATAACGATGGCATCTATTCATTGAGCGACCGCAGCCACGACGTGCTCTCGCAAGCGTTCGAGAACGGTGACCCGGTATGTCTCAAGGTGGTCAATAACAAGACGAAAAAGGGCATGTTCGGCGGTCTGGCGGTCATTACCGACTACCCGCTCGAGGCACCTTATGACGACAGCATGACCTACAGCCTCACACTTGAGGGCATGGGCGCGTTGGTTGACCTGACCCGTGACCCGGTAACACCGGACACGATGCCGGAAGGCTCTGCAGCGTTGGAGACCTTGACCGTGGTATCCGTGCCGGGGGCGACGATCGGTAACACGGCGGTGTATGTCAACCCGACAATGGATGCTGGCGACAAGTACGTTTACAAGACAGGCGCAGCGCCGCTTGCTTATCCGGGCTATCTGGAGGATGTGTCCGGATGGACGACGTGGGACGGCTCGGCAGAGATCACGGCGACCAACGGCAACGAGGTCATGATCGTTGAGGCAAACGCTTCAAGCCAAGCACTGAAGGCTGGCGTGGCCGTGGTGACGGCCAAAGAGGAGTAGCATATGCCATTTACGCGAAACAATGTGAGCTACGAGCTCAAGTACAGCATCAAGCGCATCGAGATGATCGAAGCGGTCACGCATCGCAGCGTGCCCGCCATGCTCTCGGGCGGCAGTCCGGCATTGAGCGAGATCAAAGCCATGTTTGCCTATGGGCTCATCAAAGAGGGCGCCAATGCGTGGGAGCCGCCGAAAAAGGCGCTCACCATTGCGGACGATATTCTCGATAATGAACCGGGCAGCTATGCGATGATGAGCGATCTTATTGCGGAAGCCATGGCGCGCGACTGCGCTTTTTTCTTCCCCGCAAACTAGCAGAGCTAGAGTATCTAGGCGGGGATCCAGATCCGGATTACGAGAGAGCGGCAGAGCCTTACCGCCGTCAGCTGAATTACGCCTATATAGCGGCAAACTTGGGGTACTCCAAGCGCGAGTATTATGACCTCACGCCCTTGGAGCTGGCCTTGCTGCCGCGGGCAATCGAACAGCGTACGGTGGGCGATATCTACGCCATGTATCGCGCTTGTTACGCTGCGTTCTATAACGTACTGCGCAAGAAAGGCAAGCGAGCCTTGAAGCCTATCACCAAGGGACGTGTGCAGCGTGCGGACATGGAAGTGGTCCGGGAAAACATTGAGATCGCCCGGCAAGTGATCGCACAAGAGGGCGATGCCTGGGTGGCTCGGGTATATCAAGCCAACGGCCTGAGAAGGCCACAAAAAAAGAAGGAGGTGGGACGCCATGCCAGACTATAGCTTAGCGGTCAACATCACCGGCGATAGTGCGAGCTTTCAAAATGCCGCCAAGCAGGCGAAAGAGTTCCTTGCGCAGTTTAACAATGAGCTCCAAGAGAACCAACGTCAATCTGGCAAGACAGGCACGAGCTGGGAGCAGTTGGGCCAAAAGCTCGACAAGATGGGCGGCAAGATGAAAAGCGCCGGCACCAAGATGTCCATCGGCCTGACCGCACCATTAACGCTTGCAGGTAAAGAGGCGTTTACGGCTGCATCGGATTATGAAGAGAATCTGAATAAGGTCGATGTTGCCTTCGGCAAGAACGCCGATAGCGTCGAAAAATGGGCCGATACAGCCATCACAAGCTTCGGCCTGTCCAAGAACCAGGCGCTGGAAGCCA
>CALXBJ010000223.1 GCA_944386515.1 uncultured Pygmaiobacter sp. | reverse complement strand
CAGAGGAGTCTCGCCGTCCATCAGCGTAATGATAAAGGTAAACTGCCGGTCGGTATCAACGCCGTTCACCGTCTTGCTGATGGCCAGAGCCCCCTCGCCCCGGGTGTAGTAGACGTTGACGACCTTGTCCTCGTCCAGCGTCCCGGTCAAACTGCCCTCGGTGCGGGTGTAGATGTAGTTATCAATGGCGATCTTGTCCTGAGAGGTCACGTCATAGGCGCTTCCTGCCACCATAGCATCTGTTACATAAGGCTCATGGATGGTGTTGCCCGCCTCATCCAGGTAGTTGACCGTCACTGTATAGGAGGGCAGCTTGGCGTAAACGGTGTTGGCAGGGATCACGATGTTCCCATAGGCCACCTCTCCCAGATATTTGGTGGCCTTTATGATATCCAACATCGTCTGGCAGCCGTTAAAGGCCTCCCGCCACTCCGGATACATATAAATGTACAAAGCTGCGAGGCTGCTCAGATTCCGTTCCATCCGGTCACACTCACTGGGATCAATGGCGCCGGTGATAACACCGGTGGTGGCGACTGTCTCCCCGTATCCTTCGGGGATCTGTCCGCACATGACTTCCAAAGATATTTTCTGTTGGAGGACATTTTGGGCATAGCGTCCGGGTTTCCACTTGACCGGAATGGAGAATTCCTGGAAGCCCCCCTCTTCGTCAGCCAGTTCCGCCTTCAGGACGGTAAAGGTATAGGTGTTCCCGTTTTCAGTCATCGTCACAGATTCTGCCGGGCTGCCGTCCGCAAGAACCACCTCTCCGGTGGGCTTCAGGAAGGTGCAGGTAAAGCTGAAGGTCACAGTATCTTCTTCAACCATCTGCAGGTTCTCATCAATTTTTACCCTGATGTCAAAGTTTGCAAAATCCTCACTGGGAATATTCTGATTTTCCAGCAACATAGCCGTTGCGGAATTCATCGTCAGCGTGGCACGGTAAAACACCTTGCCATCTTTCTCAACAACCAGCGGGGCGCTTTCGCTGTTGGCGGTCCACGTTGTATTGGCGGAAGAATGCTGCTCGATCCTGGCGTCCAGCACGGACAGCTCCACCTGCGGGCCATCGGTTATCACCAGCTCATCGGGGGCAACCTCTCTCCACGCCGCCATAAGCTTTATGTCGCTCCCATTGACGGTTGCAGTGTCATTGAGTTGATAAATGTGTCCGGAAGGATCCCCGTCCAGTGTCCAGCCAAGGAACTCGTAGTAAGTACGGCTCCCATCGGCGCCATCCACCCAGGCAATCATATCCTGCGGGCTGGGGGAATCATTGAACTTCGGGCTGGTTACAAAAGTCGCGCCATCAGGCTTCAGCATTGTCGCGGTGTCCAGTCTCTCCTGGGTTATCTTATCGCCATCGTTATAAAAATCGACGGTCATAATCCCCTCTTCCATTTCGCCTTTCAAAACAACCGCCGACGCAGGCAGGCAACCTTCAGCTGTTCCGTAATTCAGGTCATAGGACACCGTATACCCTTCCAGCTCCCAGTTGTAGTACAAATAGACCGTATTAATCAAATAATCTGTGGGATCACCAGGAACCGTAATTTCCTCTCCCAGCTTGAAATCTGTTCGAACACCCCCGGTATAAAAGAATCCACTGGTGCAGATCCATTTTGCCAGAAGATTGCCCTCCTCGTCATAGGCGCAGAGGTACGGCTTCTGGGGATCGTCTCCTTCTTTCATATCTGCTGTCCAGGGAATCGGCGTAGCAATGGTACTTCCCTTATCCAGATCTGGGATAACCCAACCCTCATCTTGCTTTTCCAATTCATGATCGCCTGTCGGCTCCCATGTATAGGAAATCTTATTGCTATTTGCATAAAGTATTTCATATTCCGCATCGGAAGAGTCAAAGAGCCAGACCGCAGTCCTTTCTGACGCCGTCAGGTCCAGAGAATAAAACTGCTCCCACACAGCCGTAAAGGTAATATCCTCCTGGGGCATCAGGATCCTGTCATATCCGCTGCTGCTGTACTCTTCCCCGTTGTAGATCCAGCCTTTGATCCTCCAAAATGTCCTGAACTGATCCTCGGAAGTATGGACAGCATAGAAATAACTGTGCCCTGTATTCTTTGCCAACAGCCCTGATGTACCGTTGGCGATAAACGTATATCCGCGGGCCTGCTCAAAGGAATACGGCCTTTCAGCAGCTGTTGTAATATCTGTTCCGCTCTCCGCGATCCTGTTCGGATTCCAGATAAGTTGAGTTTCGCCATAGTTCCCTGTGGCTCCATAAAACAGAGTTCCCTCCGGGAATTCCTGCGTCCCCTTCAGGTCATAGGACACCGTTCCGATCTCCGGGCGATTGGCTTCGTCATTATCCCGGTCTGTCCTCACCCAGCAATACTGGCGCACCGAGGCAGTTCCCGAAAGAGTAGTACCATTCAAAATCTCCTGGGCAGGGATAAAAGCCCCACTCCGTGCTGCTCTGCATCCGATCCAATACCAGGTGTATGTACCATCGCTGATCTCATATCGCCCGGTGCTTTCGTTGTATGTGCTGATCAAAGCGCCCCCTTCCAAGAGGGTGGGCTCAGTCATGGTACACGCTCCCCCAGATTCCTCCACCCTGATAGGACGAAGGTTACCGGAAATCTGTTTGAACGCTTGGCCAGCCACAGTATCACTGGAAACATTGTCCCATCCCTGGGTCGTCCAGTTATACTCAATTTGGGTGTGACCAGCGCCCTTGTAATCTGCCGCCAATGCGGTGGCGGGCAGAAGGCTCAGAGCCATCACCAGGGACAGGACCAGGGACAGCATACGTTTTCTCGTGTTTGCCATTTCTCATTTCTCCTTCCATTACATAATTGGGAAAAAACTGAGATTTGGCAGCCGGGCTGGCCTAGCGGGTGGGGCTTGCCCCCGCCGTAGCCCCCATGGCTTTGCGTCCCGCGGTTTCCCGCGGTTTGCCGTTTCACTCTCCCGGGCCCTCCGGGC
>CALXBJ010000222.1 GCA_944386515.1 uncultured Pygmaiobacter sp. | reverse complement strand
CTTTGCCCCCTCCCCGTAGGCGGAGTAGGTGACCCCTTCCTTCGTCTCCACGGTGGTGTTCCGCCAGACGCCGCCCCGCTCAAAGAACACCGCGTCGCCGTACGCCAGCGAAGCCTGGTTGACCCGGTCCAGGGTAGCCCAGGCGGTCTCGGGACTGAGACCGTCGTTTCCATCGTCGCCCTGGTTGGACACGTAGTAGGCTGTACCGGTGTAGGTCTCGCCGGGGGTGAAGGTCTCACTCCATACAATCTCCGTGGATGTGTTGACAATGGCCTCCCGCCGTGCCACTGCCTCCTCCAGCAGGGCCGTGGCAGCAGCGGCGTTATCCCCACTCTCGTCCCGGAGCCCCACCCCCGGATCTGCGGCACACCCGGACAGTAACAATATAACGGCCAGCACCAATAAAACTGGCATCCCATGTGGTTTTCTCAACACACAGCACCTCCTGTTCCAAATATTGTGTGAAGTCAGTGGGAAACGGCAGGAACTCTGCTATCCCACGCGCAGTCGTTGTGTTCATTATAACTGCCATCGTCCGAAAGCGAAAGGATATTTTACCAAAACAGGCTGTCCCTTGCGGAAATCCCAGATGCTCTATCGATCGTATGTATTCCCGTTTTTGTGTTGCAGGGTCTTTTCTGGCACGATTTTGTACGGAACCACCGTGACAACCGCTACGGCTTTGCAAGCTTTCCCGGAAGATTCCTGACAGAACCGCTTGCAAAGCCCCGACCATGCAAGTAATATATAATGGATAGAGAGATAGGATTTTTGTAAGGAGTCTTTTATATATGAAACATTTGGTGGCTCTTTTTCTGGCGTGTGCCATGCTGTTGTTTCTTCCCGCTTGTGGGGGAGAGCAGAATTCCCAGCAGTCAACATCCGAGATGGTGACGTCTGAGGGTTCTGACGAAGTAAGCCGCGCCATTTCTTATGGTCTGGTACCGGAGGAGATCCAGGAGGACTACGATGCCGGCATTACCTTCCGGCAGTATAGCCAGATGCTGACCAACCTGATTAGCATTTGGGATAAAAGCCGCCTGGGTGAGTGGGAGAAAACTATTGCCCTTGCCGCTGAATCCGATGAGGAAATGCAGCGGGAGGACGGCATCCTGGCCACGGCCTATGCCATGGTACTCATGGAGCAGAATGCGCCCGAGAACTTCTTCCATCTGAACATCGACCCTGTCATGGAGCAGCTGGACAGCAACGGTGACACGCCCACCTGGGACTATCCGCTGTTTCCCGGCTGGGAAGAGACTGGATTTGCATGGTGCGATGGCAACTACATGTGGGGCGGTCTCACCACCTGCGCTGTAATGATTTCCCAGGTCAGCGGTCAGGCCATCTATCCCTATGACTTTGAAGGGAAGTCCGCCCATCTCCAGGACCCGCTGACCCGGGAAGAGGCCATCTGCGCCGTCCTGCGGCTGGGAGAGCTGAGTCCGGCCACGCTGGAGCCGGAGGGCGTGTATATGCAGCTCTCGGACGTGGGTACCTATGACAAAGGCATCATTACCGACGACCTGCTGAACGCCGAATCCGATCTGCCGGAAGTGACCCAGGCCCAGCTGCCTGCCGAGTGGAAGGGCGCCGGTCTTGGCAGCAGCAAGAATGACGGCGGCAGCAATTTCTGCACCGACTTCCGAGAGACAGATATCCAGTTTCTGGCTGACAATGGCTTCAACTTTGCCCGGATCTTTTTCAGCTTCTCCACCCTCCGGTTCCCGGACTACCCGGAGGACGGCCGTCTGGTCAACGAAAACGAGCTGCGGGATCTGGATCAGCTCATCGCCTGGGGCATGGAATACGGCGTCCACATTCAGATTGCCATGAGTTTTTATCTGGATGAAGGCGGCAATGACAAAACGGACGACTCCATTGCGTCCAATGACGCCCAGTGGGCCATGGTACAAGACTACTGGACCATGCTGGCACGACGCTATGCGGGGATCCCCAGCCGGTATCTCACATTCGATCTCAGCAATGAGATCCAGCCTGGGGAGGAGGACAATCTCGCCTATGCAGAAAGCAAGCTGAGTGAGCTGGTGTCCGCTGTCAGGATGGCGGATGCCCAGCGGGTGCTGCTCCACGCATTCCCGGCGAACCCTAACCCAGACTGGGTACAGGCGGTGGCTTCCATAGGCGTCGGCATCGGCTGTCACCCCTATTATCCCCAGTACATTGCCACCACCGGCTATGAATACGCCGAACAGAATCCCTACGCTGTCCCCTCCTGGCCCCAGCCCTGGTTCCCCATGGGCATGGTGCAGGACGGGGCCGTACCGTTGGTGATTCAGGGCGATCTTTCCGGCGCAGCGCTGTCGCTCCATGTCTGGGACGGCATGGAGGGTACGGAAATCTCCGTCCGCGCCGATGGGGCGCCGGTGGAAACGGTGGTGCTCTCCGGCGGAGTTCCGACGGAAGACGGCAATTTCCAGTATTTTGAGCAGCTTTATACGATGACCCTGCCCCAGGGAACCGCCGAGGTGGAGATTCAAATTTCCGAGGGCGGCTACGCCAAAATCGACACCATTATCATCAGCGGCGCCATGGGCGACGTGGTCATGGTGCCCCATGACATTGGCGATTACCCCGATCGTAGCGAGCCCCTGCCCCTCATCGTCCGGGAGGATGGCACCTACACCAACAGCGAGGACCGGATGATTGACGGCGCCGAACTCTACCGTGTGGACGTCCAGCCCTACCAGGACATCGCCGCCCAATACGGCGTAGGCTTCATGGTCAGTGAGTTCGGTATCTTCGGTGCCAATGTGAACTGGGACAATGATGTGGTGGTTGCCTACCACGACACAGTTCTGCAAATGCTCACGGAACAGAATATCGGCTGGTGCTACTGCGAGTTGTATAATGCGGTTCCCAATCACCTGACACTAATGCCGGTGGTGGGAGGAACGGAGTTCCAGTGGAGCAATGCTGCTGTAGAATCTGTGACGGTGACCTGCGAAAGCGGTGAAACGTGTGAATATCTCACCAACGCAGAACTGATGGATGTGTTCAAACAATACACGCTGCAGGACAGCTGAGCCGTTCATTTTTTGCTGAACCATCTTAAATCCGATCGATCACTTTACAGGCCTCCTTGTAATTAGGGGTGACAGCACCTCTAATTACCAGGAGGCCTTTTTGCATCTGCTTTTCAAGTGCTTTTTATTATTTGTTGTAAAAACCGGGCCGCACCGTTCGCGCTGTTTTGTTCTGTTTTTCGATTTCCCAGTTCCATGCATGGTATTAACACCCAGAAGTGTTTCACCCGTTGCTCCAATCGTACTGCATCTGCACTCGATTGTCATTGAACTGCTGGTTGAATCGCTCCCTCTCAGTATCAAAATAAACCTGCCTTTGAAGTGTCTCAATCTTTGTTGCTGAAAGATCGATCTTGGCGTAAATCATAGTACTAGTTTATTGAGACCATCGAGTCTCAACAACAATACGATGTACGGAGGTAGATTAGAATGCGGTATGGCTACTGTCGGACCTCAAAGCCAAAGCAAAGCATTGAGCGGCAAATTCGGAATATCAAGGCGGCTTAATCTCAGTGATGCCGAGATTATGCGCTTGACTGGCCTGGCCCGGAATACCTATTACAAGTACAAACGCGAACTACGAGGTAAATGAAAAAACACTTAACCCCCAGGAACCGTATATCCGACTCCTGGGGGTTAAGTGCTGTTTCTCAGTATGTTTCTTTCACGAGTGAGATGATGTATCTCAATACTGAATGTTGGGATTGGAATAGTCTATAATCCGCTTTTTAAGCAGCGTAGAGATATTAACCTTGGTTTCAATTGCACGCAGGAGTGCCTCAAGGAATTCATCCTGATTGCACTCAAATTCAGAGAACTTGGGGACTTCTCCAAAGATATCTCGATACTGAGCAAGGTGCGGTCTACACTTTTTTCCAAATTCAATCGAGGTCATTGTGCCCCTCCTTCCAAAATATCCATGACTTGATCCCAGGTGTTAGGGAAGTAGGCTTTTATGAATTCACAAGACACCGTGTTGCCCTGAGCTGCCATGCTGAAAATGTTTGCAAAGACTTCACATTCCCGTGCTCCAGGATGGGCCCAGTATTCGTTAGAATGACCGTAACTATTGATAGCTTCATCGTAGAATTTTTGCTGGATGTCAGGATGATTCATGAAAAAGGCTGACAGAATATCGGATACAGCTCTATCATAGGCGGCATCTGAGTTAACCACGGCGTCAAGCATATATTTGAAGTTTTCATATCCTTCAGCTGTGCTGAGGTCATACTCAGCAAGGTCTTTATTCATGGCATCCCTGAATTCCTGGGTATTGGATGGACGATCCAAGTTGTGATCAACAAAGTGGCCATACTCATGGCTGAAAATTTCTGCGTATTCGTCGTCTTGCAGTGTGGATTCCATCCGGATAACTCTATCAAGGAGGTTATAGTGGCAGGTCTTCACGCGATCAGTCTCTTTGATATCCTCCACAGACAGATATCTGGCATATTGATTGACAAGGGTCTTAATTTCATCTGGGGCGTTTTTAAAGGCATCATAGACAGCTTCCTGCCTCTCTACCGGTACAGCGGCAAAAGAGCCTTCAACCTCAAGATTATCTTTTCCGGGGACTTCGTTGCCAAGTCCGGCAGTATCACTGACCGAATTAAGTTTTTCCCGAATATGGGTGGCCACCTCTCTGCACTCTTTGGCTTTAGTGTAATACTGCTGGGAATGGCGGTAATGATCCCACTTCTCTCCGTTGGTCTCGCCATTTTGCTCAGCGTTCTTAAAGCGAGCCCACTCTTTCTTGGCTTTGTCCTCGAAGTATTGGGCGGTACTCTCATATCGCTTTGCCAGAGTTTCCTGGGTCTTTACCCAATCCTCAGCAGAATCATAGGTTTTGCCAGTCTCTTTATCGTAATATTTGCCATCATCACCTTTTTCGAGATACTGAGAGTAGCTCTTCTGCTCTGATGATTCGGAACTCTCAGAACGATTTACCTCGTTGCTTTCCGAAGTCAATCCAAAACTTTTAAAAGCAGAGTTGAAGATATCGGATAACTCGGTAACAGAATGATTCCCTGTTTTGTCGTCAAGAATCCAGTGGGGAACGTCCCTTTGATCGAACTTTGGGATATCGGATTCATTGAGCTTCGGTGCATCAACACCTTCGGGCCGATCAGTCTGCATTGCACCGTCGATCAGGCTGGTTTCTTTTAAGAAGCTCATATAATTTCCCCCCTTGCCATACGGATTGCGAACTCGCGCCAGAGTGGGTAATCCACATAGTAGCGGTCAGTGTATTCCTTAATGATCAAGGTAATCAAGATGTTAATCTGCTCATCCTCGAACTGCATGATGGACGGATCCAGTTCGGCCATGATAGCAGTCTTCAAATCTTCAACGGACGCTTCATCCGTCGTGCTCTCAAGCACTGCCTTTGCGTTTTTGAAGTGATCGAACACCATCGACGCAAGCAGCTTAACACTTTCAGCACTTTTCTTTGTAGACAAGTAATCCATGAGTCGCAGCTTAGTTTCAGTGGGTACGGAAGACTTCAGAATAGCTTTCTTAAATGCCTCCTCTTGACTCAGGTCGTCCAACTTGGCTCTGAAACCGGAATCTAACAGATCAAATAGCAGGGTGTCGTCCTTGGGAACAGGGTAGTTGGTTTTCTCGATATACTCTTCTTCCTTTAACTTTTTAGGCTTTTCCACGCTGCACAAAACTGGGGAGATCCAGTCATTCTGATAAACTGCAGCAACACCTCGGGGAAGCTTTGCCAGTTCGATAATCTGATCATCGTTGAGGCCGGCAGCCTTGCCCACCAACTCACGGTCTGAGAAGTCGGGAAGTCGCATAATAATCTTCGTATTAGTATTGCGGATCACTGACATATCCAGTAAGCCAGGAGACTGGTCAGCGATGATAAAGCCCTCACCATAGGTACGCATCTCAGCAATGGAGTTGGCCAACATCTCAACAGACTTACCAAGCAGATTAGCAGTTTCCGAACTTTGCTCAGTGCTTGTCCTCTTTAGAAGGTTATGGGCCTCCTCCAGAACGGTCACATGGCGTAGATTGGAATTGCTCTTATCGGTACAAGCAATGCGATGTTCCTGAAGTTTCAGAATCAGTACACCCATAATTAGAGCTTTGGTTTCCATGGAACCAACACGGCTCAAATCGACGATCACATTTTGTTCAAAGAGCGCGTTGTCCTCAATATCATCCGCAGTAAAAATCAGACTGTTAATGCCGTTCGTCAGAGACTCCAGGCGAGTGAGCAGGGAACCCTTGTAGTTGCTTTTATTCTCATCGGAGTATTCACTCTTGTTGATGTATTTCTCTACTTCAAGCGCAACATCGACGAAATTGGGGAAGATATCTCCATGCTTGTTTTCAGATTTGACCAGATTCCAGCCGGCGGAACGGTACGCATTCTCCATAGCTGCTTTCAGCACAGCTGGCATAGCTGCGTACATGGGCCAGCAGACATTGAAAATCTCCGTTAGCTTGTCCAAATGCTCGTAAATGTGGATCTTGTCGCTTGGGAAACGGAAGGGATTGATTCTAAGCAGAGGAGTGATGGATGGGTTCGTTCCGTACACCTTAATTCCGAACTTTTTATTTTTGGCAAGGGCATTTTTGTATTCTCCCTTGGCCGGTTCAATAACCATGAACTTTACCGTTTCGTCGGAGTCTCCAACCGTCATCGAATTTAGCTCGTCGAGGAGTTTGTAGATCGTTGTCGATTTACCGGAACCGGTAGAGCCAGTAATGAAGGTGTGAGCCGTCAAGCTGTTCGCATCCAGATTCACGGTGCCATCTTCTTTATTGTGCATGTGATAAATCTTACCGAGAGGCAAATCCCCATTAAATTCAGCCAGAGTGACAACCTCTCGTCCAAACTCAGCACACTCCACAACGGGAACACCGGATACAGACTTTTTGGGCAGGGGCATCTGATATGGCATTTCCTTGCCACTGACAAGCATGGTGGCAGTGGTCGGATAATGATGCTCTCCATCAATCAGAGTAAGGAACTCAGGGTGATAAAAACGCATCAGGTAGTCTTTGATATAGCCGACATCCTCTTCACTCTTCCAAATGTTGACGGCAGATGATTCGATAGAGGAGTTCTCACCACGAGTCAAGGATTTAAAGGCACTGGCAGCCGCAACAGCCACATCGTAGTCTTTGGATGCAAAGTAGGCGCAGGTATCGAACATCCCAAAGTCTTCACATGACCGCATACGCTTGATTTGCTCGTCTATCCGATCGAGCAGCGTCTTCACAGCCCGGTTCTCATAGTTAAGCTGGAGAGATTCACCATTTGTTGCAGCAAGAGATTTAGAGACGGAGTTCTGCTCTGTCAAAGACTTAGCTGTTCCAGAGCTAGTCGTGTCTGTCGTAGCCTCTGTTTCACTCTTGGTGCGGGAATAGGCGTGGCTATAATTTGCAGTAGCGGAAACTGGTAACATTCTACCAGTTCCAATACTTCCACCCGCGCTATCTGTATGAGTTTTTGCCGTGGCAGTTCCATGGGTCAGAGACTTTGCAATCGTTTCATTGGTCGTATCGGTGATACCTTTCACCAGACCTTCGGTATCGGTTTGCGTCGCCTGCGCGTTAATAGTCTGAGCAGAGGTTTTAAAGGGCGCCAGCTGCGAATAAATATCCTCGTACTCGGCGCACATTTCTTCAATCTTATCATTGCTCATGGCGTCGGCAATGATGATCATAGAATACTTTTTGCCGCGCATCGTCTCAATTAGTTTCTCCAAGCCCTGGATAAACTCCAGATTCTTCGATTCATTAGCGTTCCTGATTGCAGGGACACTGCTGACGGCAGTGATATATTTGGCCTCTTTTAAAGATTCTCTAATGATATCGGCCTTGCCTACGATTCCCTTGTCTTTTTCGGTGACATTGTTGACCATCTTTAGCTCGGTACCAGGGAAGTTGCCGATGAAAGCGTTTTTTAACACCTTGCCGGTATTCAGCAGATTTTTTTCTATTACGGACAGCTTGATTGTGGATTCATTATCTATCGATGGCACTTCACCATCCTGTTGCATATTTTCCTCATTCAACACTTCTTCTGGAGACTTTTGGCGCATAAGTAGGTTTCTTGTGACAACGCCTAAGTACAGATCAACATGATCTTTGTTTCCATTCAAGAGCATGGCCAAACCATAGTTCTGGAGCGAAAAAATCGTGGAGTAAACAGTAGTCAGTTTATCTTGTGTGTTTTCGTTCTTGTCGTAGATAATTTTGGACACTTGATACAAGGAGATATTTTCGCCAATCGCTATGGACTTTAATTCATCAGATAGTTCTATACAGGGAGCCGCAGATAACTTTGAGATGTATTTCTTCAACACAATACTATCTGCTGCCCCAAATGCAGCGTATAGATCCTTCAGATCGAGAGGATTCTGAACGTGGGGGGCGTCACTCATCTGGGTGTCCATCCTTTCTATATCGATTTGCCCGAGCTATTTGGGTGAGTTCGTTACTTGTCAGTTCCGATGCTTTCGGGATTGATGTTTTGACCGATCTCGCCCGAAGGATATCCCGCTTAGACTGCTGTATTGTATCAACCTTAAAGGTTTCGGTGGTCGGTTTATCAGCGATAGTCTTTACTTCGACAGCAGTTTTACCAGAAATGCCACAACCAGCACCAGGGCGGCCACCGCTGCGATCACACCCAATACCGGGAACGGTTTTTCCTTTGCCGCTGGTGCGTGAGTAGGGTTTGCGGTGTGGCCTCCTTGCTGGCTGACACCCGACTTGGGTGCCGGCTGAGCAGGCCGGCGGTTAATAGACTCGTTATACTTCCTAGCAGTATCCCGATGCACAGCCTGGCCCACTTCTTTGATATAGCCAACCCGGCTCTTCGCGAAGTTTTCCTGGAACCAATAGGTAAGTTTGGTGAAATATCTCTTATCCCAAGCACTGCGCTCCAGGCGTTCTTCATAGTCCAGTGTGATCTCTTCTTCGAAAATCTCGGGGACCTTATCGTCTAGGATTTCCAGAACCTTTTCGGTCTCCCCGCGGGTAAAAGTGGGATCATTGAGCATGGAACTAACAGTATTGATTTTTAAGCTTGTGTAATCCTTTTCCTGAATTGCCTTCCAGAAATCATTTTCGTCAAAAGATGTAAACATAAATCACGCCCCCTTAATTTTTTCTGCGAGTTCGTTAAGCCACTCGTTCGTTTTTTCGCTCTTCTCAATTTCTTTCTGCAGTTTCTCCATAGAGTTGCTCAGGGACTGAATACGCTCTTCCTGTTTCTTGATATCATTCAGGAATTGCTGGATTTCTTTTAAGAGTCTGTTGGTCAAATCGCGAACCTTCTTCTTGCCGTCATCCATAATCTCCCTGAATGAATTTGCCATCGCGTCACTTTCAGTCTGGAGATTACGCAGGTAAGTATCGAGACTTCGCACAAGGTCGGTGGTTTCATAATAACCATCTTCATAATAGGTCTCGGTTATGGTTTTAGACATGAACAGAGATCCAAATTTCTTAAACAGGTTCCGACTCGAACGCCATTCATCTTTCTTGTTATTGTGAATCTCCCTGGTTTTTTTCGCTTTATCAACCACGCTTTTCTTGATGTCGGAAGCAAAGCTGTCAGCGTCAATATTTTCGAAGCTTAACTTCCAGAGGACACTATCTTTAAAGCTATATTCACCTTGCTTAAAAACACCGGAGTTCTCAAGTTCTGTTATGGTACCCTTCAAAATATTGAAGATATCAACAAGTTGCTGGTCATGCTTCTGTTTAATCATTTCAAGCTGATGATTTGTCTTCCTAAGAGCCGAGTCAAATAATCCCTTGATATGGTCGACACGCCTGTTAATTTCGTTCATAACATCACTGGGAGATCTCTGACCAGTTATAACCTTGGGGGTTGCGCGCACAAACTGAATTTCATTATCATCTTCGATATCGGCTCTGAAGTCACCGATTGCATTTTTCAGAGACTTATCATCGAACTTGATGCTATCCAGCTTTTTAAGCTGAATATCAATTTTACCTTTTGCCTTTTCGAGTGCGGCGATTTTTTCTTCTACGCTTTCTTTTGCTTTGCTTACCTCCCCTCTTTCGCTGTTTCTTTCCCCCAATTCATTTCTCATTTGGATGAGGTCAGCAACAACGCCACTGGAGAATCCGCTGACATCTTCCAAAATATCCTCAAAGGTCTCTAACAGGCCTCTGACCTTGATGGGGTAAGCATATCTCTCGATATAGTCCTTTATGGCGGACTCTACTGAAACAAGACCACACTGCAGCTCAGTCGCACGAGCATCGTTTTCATCACTAATCGCATCGTTAAATTCTTTTTCGATCTCGTCTTTGCGGTAGTTCGGAATATCGCAGTATCTGGACAGATAATACTTTTCGGGGTGCCTGCCATCCACTACTTCCTCCTTGAAGGCGTCATATGCCTTTCTGAGAGGCCAGTGATCGTCGTCAATATCTCGTTTAGGAAGCTCAGTCAAATGAGAGGCAATCGCCAAAGCGGGAGCAGCAGCAGTCATAAATACACGCGGGACGAAGTGGGAGGCATCTTCTGCGAGTTGCCGGAGTTCTTCCTCGTCTCCTTTGATATTCCATTTAGAGTCGTCAGTCAAGTATTTTGCAAAAGCGGTTCTGACGTCATCCGGTGTCTCACTCTGCTTGTATGGAATCATATCACTCTTGTTCATCAGGAAAAGGAATCGGTCGTTGAAACCGCTTCCTTCTTCCTTGGCCTGAGCGATAATCTCACGCATAAATTCACCGATGCTGGTATCTTCGTATTTCTGCCCATCCACGCAGAGAATGATCATCGGCTTGCTCTCCATGGAAATGGCATTCAAGGCGATCTCCGCATGTCTGTTCATGCCGTCTTCGCTAGACTGGGCGCTATCCATACCCGGAGTGTCAATCAGCACAATTGTAAACTTGTCTTCGCTTACGCTACTGGGATAGAGATGGGACAAGTCTACACCTAATTCCATCATGCTGACATGAGGATAATTGTCCTCGCTGTTGCTACTTTTAATCGGACAGATATCAAGAAAGGCGTTTGCACAGTCAACGTCATTATCAAAAATCCTTTTTTCGACAACAACATTTTCATCATCGTCGTAGCAGACCAGAGACAGTTTTCTTCCCAGACTGCGATCGTGTCTGATTCTGCAATTTTTCGATGTGCAGGTACGGGTACTGGTCGGTAAAACATCATGTCGAATCAGAGTGTTCAATAGTGTGGACTTACCGGAACTATATACGCCAGCAAAGACGATATAAAACACACTCTCTTTGGCGATTGTGTAGTTTTCGTCAAGGTCATTATACTTCTGAGTCAACCCTTCGGTGGTTCGTTGAGCTACCAGATCATGGAAACGCTCAGACTTCAACTCTTTAACAACATCTTCGATGTTCGTTGAAAGCACCTTGTCATCCAAAACTTTCTTGTGCTTGTAGTGGTAAATAACAGGAGATACGCGTTTATTGTTTTGGTCAGCAATAGAGCGTTTCAAATCTTCAAAATCGATGACTCGACCAGAGAAGGTCACCATTACTTCATCGTTGATCTCAGGATCCGAGATCTCATTCACAAAACCAGCCCAGTCCATGTAGGGAATGGGCTCGATCCAGGTCTGCAGCGGAATTTCATTTTTGATGAACCCTCGGAACTTGTCATAGTGTCCATCTTTACAGACATCAACACCGTCGATCAATACGGTGGTTATCATTTTATACGGGTTATAATTTATCTCAACTTTCTTCATCTGGTGCATCCTCCAAACTCTCGTTATTATCTATCTCTAAAGCGTCAGAATCTTTAAGATCTTCGAGT
>CALXBJ010000221.1 GCA_944386515.1 uncultured Pygmaiobacter sp. | reverse complement strand
CGGACGCCAAGATGCCCCGCGGCATGACCCATAAATCCCGCACTCCACCAGATGAAAAGTATATCGCGATCGTCAAGAAGAACGCGCTGGATCCGGACGCGCTGCTCCCGCTGCTCTTTCTCTGCACTGGCGGGCGCCGCGGCGAGATTCTGGCGCTGCAAGCGCAGGACTTCGATCTTGAAAAAAACCTGATCCATATTTCAAAATCTGTCGAACATGAAGGCAATTCCCCCCGCGTCGGCCCTACCAAGACCGAGGCCGGTGTCCGAACCGTCCCGCTTCTGTCTCTGCTCCGCCCTGCTGTCGAGCCGCTGATTGCCCAGCTGCCCCCACACTATTACATCACCAGCGGCGAAGCGAAGCCTTTGACCGCTTCCCAGTATCGGTCAAACTGGACCCGATTCTGGAAAAAGCACGGCTGCGCCAGCTGCTCAGAATATCAATACCTGAGAATTAAGAACAATAAACCGATCAATGTGCAGTACAAAGACTGGAACGCTGATGTAACCGCCCATCAGTTCCGGCATGAATATGTCTGTATGCTCTGCCTTTCCGGCATTCCTATGGAGCTGGCTATTCTTTTTGTTGGCCATGCCGATGAGAATATGATCCGGGAAGTCTATCTGCATCTCAAACCGGAAATGGTTTCAACAGCCAAAAAGCAGCTGGACGCCTTCATCGCCTCGATTTAGTCCACATTTAGTCCACATATCAATGCTCTTTTCTGATTTTCCCCGCTCTTCTTTGAACATCTCGAAAACAAAGAAAAACCGCATGATAGAGCCATTTTCGGCTTTATCATGCGGTTTTTACGATGGTCCGAGTGGCGAGACTTGAACTCACGGCCTCTTGACCCCCAGTCAAGCGCGCTACCAGCTGCGCCACACCCGGATGCTTTAAACTCGTTTAAGAGTCAGCTTTATTATTATACTGAACTCAATCCATTTTGTCAATCATTTCTTTTAAAAATCTTCTCTATTTTTTCCTGCTTGCAAAATCTGGCAGTTCGGCTTTTCAATATCCTGTCCCCCCTCTTCATATAATAATACCACCGAGGGGAGGAGTAAAATGAAAGACGCAAAACAAAACCGCCGCCGAAAAGAGTCCATTAAAAAAGATTATCTGGCCGGATATGCGGCGAACGAGCGCATCTTTTCCGGCTTTGCGGTACAGGAAATGCAGGGGCCCCACTGGCCGGATCCTCCGCTGGGCCGCTCTGAGAGCGGGCTTGGCAGCGAGGAGTGGGAACATTTCAGCTTTGAACAGGATGACTTCTGACACAAAAACGCGGCGGTGCCAAAAAGCTCCGCCGCGTTTTTGTGTATGTTTGACCGGATATCCCTTTTCCGGGCCGATTGTCTCAGCCGAATGATCCCCGCAAAATCCGGATCACTTTTTCTCCTTCATTGCGCGCTTGATGCCGCGCAGCAGCCGGATCCTGCCGCCTTTTCCGTTGCAGACATCCAGCAATGCCTGCGCCGTCTCATAGTCGATCCGCCCGCCAGACATCAGCACCGCATTCTTGACCGGGAATTCAGAGGTCATCCGCCGGATCAGCTTTTTGTTCAGTTCGGGAGAATCCGAAAAGCGGATGGTCCTCTCCCCTACCCTTCGGGCGATTGAACGCAGGATCCGGCCTGTCCGGGTGACCGAAAGCTCCTCCAGCGTCGAGTCAAAGCCGAATTCCCCCGGCTTTGCCGCGCGATTTTCCTTCGGCAGGGTCGGGTGCAGCGTCAAGAACTGCTCCGTGGGGAAGCTGTTATCCCTCACCCTGCCGTAGGCGCTGTCGGCGCGGTACGCCAAAAGCTCCTCCACCGGTGCGGCGAGCAGCTCAATCTCCCCGCACAGCGGCAGCGAGCGGCTGGATGCACCGACGCGCAGCTCGCAGCGGCCGCCCTCAAAGACAAAATCATGCGCGGCAACCGAATAAAATGCAAAGCTCCGCGCCGAGAGGGTCAGGCTGACCCGTTTGGTCTCCCCCGGTTCCAGCAGGACCTTGGCAAAGCCGACCAGCTCCTGCTCGGGCTGAAATGCGGCGGACCCTTCGCGGTGGAGATAGCACTGGCAGATCTCCGCGCCGGCACGGCTGCCGGTATTCGTGACCGAAAAGGAAACCACCACAGCCCCGCTGCCGTCATACTGCGCCGGCAACTGCAGGTCGGAATAGGCAAAGCTGGTGTAGGACATCCCATACCCGAACGGGAAGAGCACCGGCTTTTTTGCGGTGTCGTAATACCGATAGCCGACAAAGATGCTCTCGTTGTAACTGACATACCGCGGCCCCATGGGATAGTGGTGGAACGCGGGGGTATCCTCCAGCCGGAGCGGCCATGTCTCCGCGAGCTTCCCGCAGGGACACGCCTCGCCCCAAAGTAGACGGCAGGCAGCCTCCCCGACCCCTTCACCGCCGAGATAAAGCCCGAGCAGCGCATCGGTCTGCTCCAGCCAGGGCAGCTCGACCGGGCTGCCGCAGGAGAGAACCACAACCAGCTTTTTCCCCGTCTGGGCGAGCGCTGCGACCAGCGGCGCCTGCATCTGCGGCAGCGAGAGATGTTCCCGGTCCATCCCCTCGTTTTCGAAATCATCGGTCAGCCCGAGGAAGAGCACAATCTTGTCGCAGTCCCCTGCCGCGGCAACCGCCTCTCTGCAGAGTTTCTCTGCGGCCTTTCCCGTCTGGTCCTCGGCCCAGCCTATCGCAAAGCGCACCTTATAGCCCATCCGTTTTGCCGCGTCAAGCGGGCTTTCCAGCCGCCGGGCGTTGACAATCGAGCTGCCGCCGCCCTGATAGCGGGGAAAACGTGCCATCTGGCCGACGAAGAGGATCCTCTCCTGCTGTTTCAGCGGAAGCGCGCCCTCGTTTTTGAGCAGGACGGCCGACTGTTCCAGCGCGCGCACCGCCAGCAGATGCCCCGCATCCGCATCGCAGGGCACCGATTCGCTGTTTCCCGCCGCCTCCAGCACAAAGCGCAGGACACGCCGCACCACCTGATCAAGCTCCTGCTCTGTTAAGTTTCCAGACTTTACAGCGTCGACAATCCGCCGGTCATTGGCCCCGCCGCTGCCCGGCATCTCAAGATCCAAGCCGGCGCGGATCCCTGCCGCGCGGTCATTGACTGCGCCCCAGTCGCTCATCACAAGGCCGCCGTATCCCCAGCGGTCCCGCAGGATGTCAGTGAGCAGCGCGCGGTTATCCGCCGAATAGACCCCGTTGATTCGGTTGTAAGAGCACATGACCGTGCTCGGCGCCGCCTCTTTTACCGCAATCTCAAACGCGCGCAGGTACAGCTCATGCAGCGCGCGCTCGTCCACCTCGCTGCTGATTGACATCCGCAGCGTCTCCTGACTGTTCGCCGCAAAATGTTTGAGGCTGCAGCCCACCCCCTGCCGTTTCAGGCCTTGGATGAAACCGACGGCCATCTTACCCGAGAGCAGCGGGTCCTCCGAATAATATTCAAAGTTCCGGCCGCACAGTGGGCTGCGCTTGATGTTCACGCCGGGGGCAAGCAGGGTAGTGACCCCCTGCGCGCGGCACTCCGCGCCGATGGCCTCCCCCACCGCCCGCGTCAGCCCCGCATCCCACGAGCAGGCAAGGGTCGCCTCGGTTGGAAAGCAGGTCGCCTTTACAGTTGGCCCACCGTTCTCCGCCGCGTGCTCCGGGTCTTCCTTCCGCAGGCCGGTGGGTCCGTCCGCCATAAAGACCGACGGAACTCCCTTATCCTCGATCGGCTTGGTCGTCCACGAGGTCAGACCGGAGCACAGCGAAGCCTTTTCCTCCAGTGTCAGGCTCTGCAGGATTGATTCGATTTTTTCCTGATCGATCAAAATATCTTTCCCTCCTCAGCCGCGCTGTTCCAGATCCTCGATGATCTTGCGGTACATCGCGTCGTCGATCTTATAGAATTTGCGGTAAACGCCGTAGCTTGCAAGGATCAGCACCAGCGGCAGCGCAATCATCGACACCCGCAAAAACAGGGTTGCGCTGTCCGGGATGGTGGCGACCAACGCATTGGCCTGCTGCTTGATCTGCTCGGTGGTGAGGGTGGTGCTCTTCTCGAGGGCGCTGATCTCGTTGGAATACCGGTTCAGCCCGGAGGCTGCCAAGGTGAAGGCGAAGATCCCGGCCTGAATCGCGCTGGCGAGCTTGGTGATAAAGGGGTTCAGGCTGAAGATGATGCTCTCGTTGCGGGTGCCCAGCTTCCACTGGCCATACTCGATGGTATCCGCGAGCAGCACGAGGTTGAGCAGCTGGATAATCGCCTGACCCGCAAAGAGCACCAGCCCGATGACGCAGAGCACCGCCATATTCATCGGCAGCAGATAGCCCACCAGCATAAAGCTGAGATAGCCCAGCACCACCATCAGGATGGCGAGGCCAAACAGCCGGCGGCGGTCCATATTTTTGGAGATGCGGGGATACAGTGCGAGGGTGACAATCTGCGCGACCCCGATGGCCAGCGCAAAGATGGTGAACTCCATCCCGCCGTAGACGCCGTAATCGAAATAGAAGAACTGCACCCCAAAGCCAGTCGTCGTATAGTAGCCGATGTTGAAGAGCAGCATACAGATGATGATGGCGAGCAGCTGGTCGTTTTTGAGGATGACCCTCACCATGCCGCCAAGGCTGGTGTGGCTCTGGGCAGAGGTGACCGCGTTCTTGTGCTCCTGCACGCCCAGCACCACCAGCAGCTGGCAGCCGATAAAAAACACCGCAATGGTGATTGCAATGCCCCGGTACATCGTGCTCATCTTCCCCATCTGGGTCACCAGCGGCACCGCGGCGGTGACCAGAAACAGGCCGATATTCGCCCCAATCCGCGCCAGAGAGGAGACCTTCTCCCGTTCCCGCGGGTTGACCGTCAGGCTGGGGAGCATACTCCAGTAGGAGATGTCATTCATCGTGTAGGTCATTCCCCACAGGATATAGGTCAGGGCAAAGACGGCCAAGAACGCCCCCTCCCCCAGCGAAAAATCCGAGAAAAGCAGCACGATAAAGATGCTGTTGAGCACCGCGCCGGTGATGATATACGGCTTGAACTTGCCCCAGCGGGTGCGGGTGTTGTCGATGATCGTCCCCATCATCGGGTCGTTGATGGCGTCCCAGACCCGGGCGATGACCATCACGATGCCGACACCGGCCAGCTGCCAGTTGCTCAGCCCCACCGCAAGGGTGAGATAGGTCATGATAAAATTGTTGACCAGCGTATATGCCGCATCCCGCCCAATGCAGCCAAAGCCGAAGCTGTATCTCGTTCTGCGGGATACCGTCTGATTGGATTCTTGCATAAGATCCTCCCCTTTTGCCGTCGCCGCCGCGCGGCG
>CALXBJ010000220.1 GCA_944386515.1 uncultured Pygmaiobacter sp. | reverse complement strand
CGCCGCGGTACCGGCTGCTGCCGGCCACGAGCAGCAGACGCCCAAAGTCCCCCTTGTGCGCGTCGGCCCGGCGGCGGGGCAGCAGCGAGAGGACCAGCGAGCGGGTGATCTCCTCTGTCCTGTGTTCCATGGTGCTTCTCTCCTTTTTTTGCCCGCCGCGGGGCAAGGCCCCGGCGGGGGATATCGGCCCGGGCTTTTCCCGCGGCAGGGGGGGAAAGGCGGCCGTTTGCGATGGTGGTTTGCCGTATCCCCGCAGCGGCCGCGGGGCGTTGGCCTTTGCTCTTAGTATAGCACAGTCCGCCGCCCGAAAACCAATTCTGTACCGCCGTCCCCAAAGCGGCGGCCCGTCTGCCGCCGGGCAGAAAAATGCCGGTCGGTGCGAGGGGTTCCACCCCAAAAAAACAACCCGCCCCCGGCCGGGTTTTCTGCGGCCGCAGGGCGGGCAAAAAGGATCAAAGGGGCGACAAACGGGGCAGCCCCCGCGTCAGCTGCACAGCGAGGCAAACGCCCGCCTGCCCCAGCCGCGCAGCAGCAGCAGGAAGAGGGCGCAGCAGGCGGCCAGCAGCCCGGTGATGACCCACAGCGCCCCCACCGCGCCGAGCGGGCGGGAGAGCAGGTAGAACAGCCCCGCGCCGGCGGCCAGCAGCCCGAAGGAGCCGAAGACCTGCACCATCACGCTCATGCTGTTCTTGACCACGACGGTGTCGCTGACCGCGTCGAGCTTGGGCCACAGCAGGTTCAGCACCAGCCCCTCGAGGACGGTAAAGCAGCCCGCCGCGACCCCGAAGACGGTCAGCGCCAGCACCTGCGGCAGGCTCAAGCCGCAGCCGCCCGCGCCCAGAGGGATCCCGATGACCGCCGCCGGCAGGCTGAGGGTCAGCCCGGCCAGCAGCTTTGCGGCGAAGATGTCGGACACCGGCACCGGCGCCTCGAGCAGGATCCACAGCCGGCTGCCCTCGAGGGAGATCGAGGCCGAGGTGGTCGAGCAGAGCATCACGCAGAAGCCCACCGCCAGCGCGAGCAGCCCGGTCAGGATCTCGTTGCCGCCGGGCAGCTGGCTGAAGACGGCCTGCGTCTCATATCCCTTGAGCAGCCCCCAGATGCCGGCCGCGAGCAGCATCAGCGAGCCGACGCCGGCGTTGAGCAGATAGACCGGGGTGCCAAAGATCCGCCGGATCTCCTTTTTGTAAAGGGCGGCCAGCGGGCCGGAGCTTGCGACCTTCTCCAGCTTGTAATCCTGCCGCAGATGCACCGAGGCCAGACGGGTGAGGATCTGCTTATAGAACCGGCCGAAGAGCAGGATGGTCAGCGCGAAGGGGAGCAGGCAGCCCGCGGCGAAGGCGGCCAGCGCGGCGAGGGAGGGGCCGCAGAGCGCGCGGGAGAGCCAGACCGCCGGCAGCGCCCAGCCCAGTGCCGGCCCAAGCCCTGCGGCGGCCTCGGCGTCCTGCGAGGACATGGTGAAGCTCATCCTCATGCTCAGCACCATGATGGCGGCGAAAAAGCCCAGATACAGCAGGTTGTTGACCAGCGCGCGGTGGCGCACCCGGGACTGCACGAGGCTGAAGACAAACCCCACCAGCAGGCACAGCGCGCTGGGCAGCAGCGGCAGCAGCAGGATGCCGGCCGGCAAAAAGGGCAAAAACAGCGCCCCGAGGCCGCCGTAGTACAGGCAGGCGGCGGTGGCCGGCAGCAGCAGGAACAGGGTGAAGACGAGGTTTTCGAGATACAGCGCCAGCACCTTGGAGAGCAGCACCGTCGTGACCGGCACCGGCAGCGCCAGCAGCAGGTTGTTGTCCTTGCCGCCGAAGACAAAGCCCGCGCTGCCCATGATCCCGAAGAAGAAGCAGAGCGCGACCGCCATCACTGCCATCAGCTGCACCAGCAGGTCCAACCGGCCGATGGGGGCGAGCATCGCGCCGAACGCAAAGCTGTACATCCCGCCCAGATACAGCATCAGCACGCACATCAGCGCCAGGAACCCGATGCCGGAGGCGGCCTTTTTCCTCGCCTTGGAGGAGGGGCTGGCCGAGAGCAGCAGCCCCTTGAAGCTGACCTTCATCAGCGCCCAGAATGCGGTCATTGCTCACCCCTCCTCGCGCTGGCGGGCCAGCTCAAGAAAGACCTCCTCCAGCGAGGAGTTGCCCACCACCGCCTCGGTCGGGCCGGCCTCGATGAGCCTGCCGCCGCGGATGATCGCGATGTGGTCGCAGAGCTTTTGGGCGACCTCCAGCACATGGGTGGAGAAGAACACCGCCCCGCCCGCGTCGCAGATCTCCCGCAGGTAGCCCTTGAGCAGGTGGGAGGCCAGCGGGTCCAGCCCGACAAACGGCTCGTCGAGGATCAAAAGCCGCGGCCGGCGGATCAGCGCCGAGATCAGCGCCAGCTTCTGCTTCATCCCGTGGGAGTAGCCGGCAATCGGGCTGCCCAGCGCGCCGGTCAGCTCAAACGCGTCGGCGTATCTGCCGATCAGCTCCTTGCGCTCGGCCTTGGGGATGCCGTACAGGTCGGCGATAAAGGTCAGGTAGGCGATGCCGGTCAAAAAGTCATACAGGTCGGGGTTGTCCGGCAGGAAGGCGGTCACCTGCTTTGCGGCGATCGGCTCGCGGCGGATGTCGTGCCCGTCGATCAGGATCTCCCCCTCCTCAAAGTCGAGGATCCCCGCCGCCGCGCGCAGGGTGGTGGTCTTGCCCGCGCCGTTGTGGCCGATAAAACCGTAGATCGACCCGGCCTCGACGGTCAGGTTGAGGTCCTCAACCGCCCGCTTGCCGCCGGTGTAGGTCTTGGAAAAATGACGGATCTCCAGCATAAGAAACTCCTCTTTCCGGGCCTTTGCCCTCAAAAAGTATATAATTAGAAGATAATCTAATTATATTTGGATGCCCCTATTATAGCACCCGCCGCGGCGCAGTCAATCCCCTTTTTGCCCGGGTCGGATCCCCGGCGGGCAGAGCGCGCCGCCGCGGTGCGCGGCCCTGTATAGAAGAGACCCGAAAGCGGGGTGAAATCTTACGGTTTGCGGCAAAAAGACGCCCGCCGCCGGCGAAGGGAAAAAGCGGGCGGCGGGCATCTTTGCAAGGCCGGCTCCCGGCCGCGGCGGGCGGCGGGGCGCAGGACGGCAAAAAAAGCGCCCGGGCGGCGATGCGCGGCGGCATCGCCTGCCCGGGCGACAAGCTTCCCGAACGCGGATTTTTGAGGGAGGAAAAAGCGGCCCTCAGTTCTTGAGGCTCTGCAGCGGGGCGGGGATCCGCCCGCCGCGGGCGACGAACTTTTGGGGGGAGAAGCGGTTGATCTCCATCACCGGGCCCCAGCCCAGCAGGCCGCCGAAGTTGAGGATCTCGCCCGGCCCGCGGCCGATGGCGGGGATCACCCGCACCGCGGTGGTCTTGGAGTTGACCATCCCAATCGCGGCCTCGTCGGCGATCAGCGCCGAGATCACCTCGGCGGGGGTGTCGCCGGGGATGATGACCATGTCGATGCCGACGCTGCAGACCGCGGTCATCGCCTCCAGCTTCTCGATCGAGAGGCTGCCGCACTGGGCGGCGGCGATCATGCCCGCGTCCTCCGACACCGGGATAAAGGCGCCCGACAGGCCGCCGACAAAGTTCGAGGCCATCACGCCGCCCTTTTTGACCGCGTCGTTGAGCAGCGCCAGCGCGGCGGTGGTGCCGCAGCAGCCGCAGCTCTCAAGGCCCATCTCCTCCAGCACGTTCGCGACCGAGTCGCCCTGCGCCGGGGTGGGGGCGAGCGAGAGGTCGACGATGCCAAAGGGCACCCCCAGCTGCTCGCTGACGAGGTTGCCCACCAGCTGGCCCATCCGGGTGATCTTGAAGGCGGTGCGCTTGACCAGCTCGGCCACCTGCCCCAGATCCATCCCCTCGGCCTGCTTTGCCAGCGCGGCGCGCACCGCGCCGGGGCCGGAGACGCCGACGTGGATCTCACAGTCCGGCTCGCCCGGGCCGTGGAACGCGCCCGCCATAAAGGGGTTATCCTCCGGCGCGTTGCAGAAGACCACCAGCTTGGCCGGGCCGATGCAGCTGCGCTCGGCGGTGATCTCGGCCGCGCGGCGGACGGTGGGGCCCATCAGCGCGACGGCGTCCATATTGATGCCCGCCTTGGTGGAGCCGACATTGATGCTGCTGCCGATCCGCTCGGTCTGGGCAAGCGCCTCGGGGATCGCGTCGATCAGCAGCCGGTCGCCGGCGGAAAAGCCCTTTTGCACCAGCGCGGAAAAACCGCCCACAAAGTTGACCCCAACCTCCTTCGCGGCGGCGTCCAGCGTCTTGGCGAACGCGACCGGGTCGGGGTCCTTGCAGCCGGCCAGCAGCATTGCGATCGGGGTCACCGAGATGCGCGTGTTGACGATCGGCACCCCGTACGCGGCGCTGATCTGCTCGGCTGCCGGCACCAGGTCCCGGGCGCGGGCGGTGATTTTGTCGTAGATTTTTTCGCAGGCGCGGCGGGAGCTTTCGTCAGCGCAATCCAGCAGCGAAATGCCCATCGTCACGGTGCGGACGTCCAGATTTTCATCGCTGATCATCCGGATGGTT
>CALXBJ010000219.1 GCA_944386515.1 uncultured Pygmaiobacter sp. | reverse complement strand
CCTACAACAGCTGTTTGTCAGGCGGATTGTCCCACCCTGCATTTTCTTGCTGATTTATTTTGAGCGCTATGTGCTGCGATGTAGATCATCCATCCCGGCGCGCCGGTAAAAGCCGCCGCCGTTCTATTGGTCTGCATAATTCGTCTATTGTATTTAAGAGTAGCAGATTTCCGAAAACAATTCAATAGTTTTTGCAGTAATGTACAAATTTCGATGCCGTTTTTCGGCTATCCGCCGGAGAGGGCTTATCCCTGTTTAAAAACCGTCTTGCCCGCATCGCTGGCATCCAAGGTGCCGGTGGTGCTGTCGGTGAAATAGTCATCCTCCAGCGTCTTTTCCACCATTGCGAGCTTGTAGTCCAGCTGGGCGGTTGTGCCAAGGCGGACGGTGATCCTGCCTGCATACTCAAGGCAGATCTCATACGGGTCGGAGAAGTTCACCGCGGTGAGCTGTTCCAGCCCGCTGCTTTCAATTGCGGCGAGAACGGTATCGACCAGTTCGTCGCTCGTCGCGTCCCCGGTGGCGAGGGTGTGCCCCGCGCTCGTACTCTTTGCGGTGATCCCATCCAGCCGGCACAGCCCCTCCGGCGCGGTGTCGACGCTTTTGAGGATCTTGAGGCTCTCGCTCAGCACCAGCACCTTTGAGCCGGCGCTGAGGGTGTACCGCTCCTGTGCGGGCGTCACCAGAAAGACCACCGTCGAGGGCAGGCTCCTGCGCACCTTGACCGTCTCGAGATAGGGCAGTTTTTCCGCCATCTGCGCCTCCGCCTCGGCGATCTTAAACCGGAACATATTCTCGCCGACCGGGTATCCAAACGCCTCAATCAGCTCCTCCTGCGTGTAAACCGATTCCCCCTCGACGCGAAAGCCCCCGATTTTAAAGAGCACCGTCACCGAGAGTAGGAATCCCGCCGCGATAAACAAGGCCATCAGCCCCGCGGTGATGAGCGCGCGGCGCCGGCGGCGCCGGCGCGCCTCACTGCGGGTGACCCTCTGGGGCGTCTGGCCGTTCGGCAGCCCGCCGGGGGTGTTCACTGCGGCTCTGGCCTGCTGCTTTTTGCGCTGCCGCGCAACCTGCGCGCGGCGCTTGGCCAGCTCTTTCTCCCTGCGCTTTCTCTGCTTTTCTTCCAGCTTCGCCTGCTTTTTCTTCTCCTTGATCCGCCGGCGAATCTGGCGCTCCCGCTCCGTTTTCTGCTCCTTGGTCAGCGGCGGGCGGGCAGCCGGGCCGCCCTGAGCCTCCCACTGCCTCTGCTGCGCGGAGCGGCCCGGCTGCCTTTGGGGGCTGCCGCCGCCCCTTGGAGGGGCGCCTTGCATATTGTTTTGTCTTTTCTCGCTCATCTCAGCGCCCTCCTTTCCCCTTCCGTCCGCAGCCGGCGCTTTTTTATTCCTTCCCGCACCGGCGCGCTACGCGCTGACCCCGGCGCCCGCCGGGCTGCACACCTGCTGCACCGTGCAGGAGATCTCTGCGCCCAGCGCGCCAAACAACCCCGCAATATCCTCATAGCCGCGGCGGATGTACTCCACACCGCCGATGCGGCTCTCACCCTGCGCTGTCAGCGCGGCAATCACCAGCGCCGCACCGCCGCGCAGGTCCTGCGCGGTCACCTGCGCGCCCTGCAAGGCCGGCACCCCGCGGATACACAGCAGCCGCCCGTCACAGTCGACCTTCGCCCCCATGCGGGCAAACTGCGCCGCGCAGGAAAACCGGTTTGAGAAGATGGTCTCCCGCAGCCGGGTCTCCCCCCGCGCCGTCAGCATCGCCGCCGCGAGCAACGGGCCCGCATCGGTCGCAAAGGCGGGATAGACCCCGGTGGAAATGCTGCCCGCCGCTGTGAGACAGCCGTCGGATTCCAGCACCACACCGTCCTGCCCGGCCCGCCGCACGCTGCAGCCGGCGCGGCGCAGGATCCCGGCCATCGGCTGCAGCGGGGCAAACGGGGCGCGGCGCAAAAGAACCTGCCCACCGCACGCCGCCGCCGCACAGAGCACCGTCTGCGCGGTGATCCGGTCGGGGATCGGGGTGTATTCGCAGCCCTGCAGCGGCCCGCCAAGAACCCGGATGCAGCTGGTGCCCGCCCCCTCAATCCGCGCGCCGCAGGCGGTCAAAAAACCTGCGAGGTCGCAAACCTCCGGCTCCCGCGCGGCGCCGCAGATCCGCGTTTCGCCCGCCGCCGCGGCAGCGGCAATCAGCAGCGTCTCGGTGGCGCCCACGCTGGGAAACCGCAGGCGGATCTCGGCCCCGTGCAGCCCATTTGGCGCCGTGCAATCCAGCTGGTCACCGTCTGCGCTGATCCGCGCGCCCATCGCGGCAAGCCCCTCGAGATGCAGGTCGATCGGGCGCGCGCCCAGCCGGCACCCGCCGGGCAAGGTGACCCTGGCGCGGCCGCCCCGCGCGAGCATCGGGGCCAGATAGTAGATTGAGGAGCGCATCGCCGCCATCAGTGGCCGGGGAACGGTGTCCCCCATCGGCCCGCCGGGCGCGAGCAGCAGGTCCCCGTCGATCTGCACCGCCGGGCAGCCCAGCGCCGCAAGCAGCTGCAGAGAGGTCTCGACATCCCGCAGGCGCGGCACGCGGCGGATCCGTACCGCCCCCCGTGCCAGCATCGCCGCTGCGAGAATCGGCAGCACGCTGTTCTTCGCGCACGGCATCTCCACCTCACCGGCCAGCGGCCTGCCGCCGCGGATCAAAATCTCCTCCACCCAAATCGCCCCCTACGCCGGCGGGCGGCATCCGCGCCGCCCGTCTTGTATTGGGCCATTCTATGCAGGGCTTATTTTTCCCGTGCGGAAAATGGAGGGGTTGTATGCGTTTTTTCGTTCCCACGCGGGGAAAAGAGCGGTTTTACGCCTGTTCGGTTTCTTTCTGCATCAGCTTTTCCAGATGGGCGTAGATCTTTTCCAGACTGTTCAGATGCGCACATCCGAAGGCCGCCGCTCCCATCCGGGCGAGGGCCTCCGGCTCTGCGGTGAGCTGCTCCACCGCCTCAATCAGCTTCTTGCCGGTGAGGTCCTTCTCCTCGATCAGCACCGCCGCACCGGGGCGGGAAAGCTCCAGCGCGTTGTAGTACTGGTGGTTCTCCGCCACGTTGGGGGAGGGGATCAAAATCGACGCCTTGCCCGCCGCGGCAAGCTCGCTGATGGTGATCGCGCCGCTGCGGCTGATGACAAGGTCCGCCGCCGCAAGGCAGCCGGCCATGTCGTCGATATACTCCTTGACCACAAGATGTGGGTCGCCGAGGATCCCCTTTTCCTCGCACAGCTTGTGGAAAAGCTCCACCCCGTAGCTGCCGGTCGCATGGATCTGGAAAAAATCCTTTTTCTCCCGGATCTGCCACTCGGCCAGCTGGGCAATCACCTGATTGATGGTCCGCGCCCCAAGGCTGCCGCCAAAGGAGAGGATGCAGATCTGGTCCGGCCGGACACCCAGCTTTTCTCTTGCGGCATCCCGGTCGGCGCGCAGGATCTCGGGCCGCACCGGGTTGCCGGTGACGATGGTCTTGTGCGGCACGCCCAGCTTTTCCACCGCGTCGGGCATCGCCGCAAACACCAGATCCACCTGCTTTGCGAGGATCTTGTTGGTCACGCCGGGGAAGGCGTTCTGCTCATGGATTGCGGTGCGGATGCCCTGCTTTGCCGCGCTAAGTACCACCGGGCCGCTGACATAGCCGCCGGTGCCGATGACCAGATCCGGTGCAAAATCCCGCAAGATCCGCCGGCTCTTGCGGCCGGAGGAGGACAGGTACCACAGCGCCTTGACATTGCGCACAATATTGTGGGGGGTCAAGCTGCGCTGGATCCCCTGCACCTCGATGTGATAAAAGGGATATCCCTGCCGGCTCACCAGCCCGTATTCCATCCCCTCGCGCCTGCCCGCAAAGGCGATTTCGGTATCCGGGCGCCGCTCCTTGAGATAGGCTGCAATTGCGAGCGCCGGATTGATGTGGCCGGCTGTTCCGCCCGCCGCAATGAGCACTTTCATCCTAAAATCCGCTCCTTCTTCTTCGCCGTACCGTTCCTCGGCCGGTTGGCCGCATACGCGCGGCGGGTTATGTTTTCGGCAGTCTGCCCTGCCTGCTGACCGATAGGACGATCCCCATCTCGCCCAGCAGCATCATCAGCGAGGTGCCACCATAGCTGAAAAACGGCAGGCTGATGCCGGTATTGGGGACCGTGTTGGTGACGACGGCGATGTTGAGCACCGCCTGTACCGTGACCTGCGCGATGATCCCGACCACCAGCATCGCGCCGAATTTGTCCTTGGCGTTGATCGCAATCACCGCGCCGCGCACCAGCAGCAGCACAAACAGCAGGATGACCACCATCGCGCCGATAAAGCCCAGCTCCTCGCAGATGATGCTGAAGATAAAGTCGTTCTGCGGTTCGGGCACATACAGGTGTTTTTGCCGGGAGTTGCCAAGGCCGAGGCCCATCACCCCGCCGCTGCCGATGGCAAGCAGGCTCTGGATGGTCTGGTGGCCCTTGCCCTGCACATCGAGATAGGGGTTCTGCCACATCTCGATGCGGGTCGTCGCGTAGGGAACGAGATCCGGAAAAGCGACCAGCGCGGCGGCCAATCCGCCCGCCATCAGCCCGCCGCCGAGGCCGAACCACTTCAGGCCGGTGCCGCCGATAAACATCATGATCGCGCCGATGGAGACAATCAAAATGGTGCCGGACAGATGCGGCTCAAGCAGCATCAGCACAATGATCGGCAGCAGGATAATCATGAAGGGCACCACCCCGTAGGAGAAGCTCTTCATCTTTGCATAGTTGATTGAGATGATATGGGCAAAGAGCACGATAACCGCAAACTTTGCAATCTCACTGGGCTGCAGGGTGCCAAGTCCCTTGATGGTAATCCAGCGGTGCGCGCCGTTGTAATCCGGCATGAAGAGGACAATGACCAGCATCACCAGTGTGAGCAGCATCAAGAGCCAGGCCAGCCGGTGGAAGACGTGGTAATCCACTCTGGAGGCGATGAACATCGCCGTCACCCCGACAACCGAAAACATCACCTGATCCTTGATGAAGTAAAAGCTGTCCCCAAACCGGTAAAGCGCCGTCGCGTAGGAGGCGGAGAACAGCATAATCAGCCCGAAGATGACCAGTGTCAGCACAATGATCAAAAACGGGGTGTCAAGCGCCGAGCGCTTCTTCGCCGCCGCAGCTGCCTGCGGCGGCGCGCTATTGTGTTTTTTCATCCGACTCAACAACGCTCATCTTCTCCTTTGCCGCGGCGCCGCGCTGCGGTCAGCCGTTGAGATAGAGGTGGACAAATCCCAAAACCACCCCAATCAGGGTGATAAAGGAAAACACCCCGTCGATCTTGACCTCGCTCCAGCCGCACATCTCGAAATGGTGGTGGATGGGGGACATCTTGAAGATCCGCTTGCCGTGGGTCAGCTTGAAATAGCTCACCTGCAGCATCACCGACCCGGCCTCGGCCAGATAGATGATCCCCATCAAGAAGAGCAGTTCCGGATGGCCCATCCCAAACGAGATGGTTGCCACCGCGCCGCCGAGGAACATACTGCCGGTATCCCCCATAAAGACCTTTGCGGGGTAGAAGTTCCAGAACAAAAAGCCCACGCAGCCGCCGGCGATTGCCGCGCCGAAGATCCCCATCATATAATAGCCGGTCAGGGTGGCGGCGGTCATATAGCCCAGCATCGCCACAAAGGTGACGCTCGAGCACAGCCCGTCAAGGCCGTCGGTCAGGTTGACCGCGTTGACAAAGCCGATGATCATCACAAAGGCCAGCGGGTAGAACAGGATGCCCAGCTCCAGCCGGCCGATGATCGGCAGGCTGACGGCGGTGGACAGGCTGCCGTTGAGCTGCAGCGCCGCGAGGTAGGCGGTGGTGACCACCACCTGCATCAGGATCTTGTAGCGGGCGGTCAGCCCGAGGTTCTGCTTGTGTACCACCTTGAGATAATCGTCCACAAACCCCACCGAGCAAAAGCCGAGCGTCGCCAGAACGGACAAAAACAGGGTCACGCTCTGCTGGGTCTGCAGCCCGCTGAGGATGTCCGGCTCGGCCGCGGCCAGCGTCGCAAAGGCGATCAGGGTGGCCGCAATGCTGCCGAGGATGAACATCAGCCCGCCCATCATCGGGGTGCCCTGCTTTTTGTTGTGCCAGGTCGGGCCGACCTCCTTGATAGTCTGCCCGTAGTGCAGCTTTTTAAGCCAGGGCAGCACGAAAAAGCCGGACAGCGCGGTGATGCACAAAGAGAGCAGCGCCGCGATCATCAAAACCATTCTCGCCATCTTTTCTTTCCTTCCTCCTCACCGGCAGCGCCGGATCACTTTGCATCTTGCTGCGGCCAAGGCGCCTTTTACCCCTGCTCGCCGCGGTAGGCCCGCAGGATCTCCTCAAACGCCATGCCGCGGCTGGCCTTGAAGAGCACCGTGTCCCCGCTGCGGCAGTAGTCCCGCAGGCGGTCGGCAGCCTGCTGCTTGGTGTCGCAGTGGCAGACCTCTGCGGCGCCGGCCTGCCGCGCGCCGGCCGCAATCTGCGCGCCGCCCTCGCCGAAGGTGATGATGCAGTCGGCAGCACGCGCCGCCAGACGCCCCACCTCAAGATGCGCCTCCTTTGAGATCGCGCCCAGTTCCAGCATATCTCCCAGCACCGCGACCCGCCGGCCCTTCCCTCCGAGGGTTACCAGCGCCTCCAGCGCCGCCCGCATCGAGTCGGGGTTTGCGTTGTAGCAGTCCTCGATGATCTGCACCCCGTCAAACGCGCTGAGCCTTTGGCGCATCCCGGTCGTCCGGTAATCCGCCAGCGCGGCGCAGGCGCGGCGGGGGTCCAGCCCCAGCCGGGTCGCGAGGGTGTAGGCGGCCAGCGCATTATAGATATTATGCCGCCCCACAGCGGGGATTGACGCCTCAAATCTGCCATGCTCCGTGTCACGGATGGTGAACTGTTCACCGGCGGCACTGCTTATTATATCACAGGCTGTGACCTGTGCAACATCGGATTCGATCCCAAACTGCACCTTTTGGATCCGGCGGGGCGGCTGCACCGCCGCAAGGCGCGGGTCATCCCCGTTCACCACCAGCAGCCCGTCCTCCGGCAGGCCGTCGCAGATCTCCATCTTCGCGGCGAGGATATTCTCCTGACTGCCCAGATTCTCGATGTGGGAGACCCCGATGCGGGTAATGACCGCCGCGCAGGGGCGCGCCGCGCCGGCGAGCTTGTGCAGGTCGCCCTTGTGGTCCATCCCCATCTCGACCACCGCGTACCGCACCTGCGGTGTGAGCCGGAACAGGGTCGCCGGCATCCCGATCTCGTTGTTCTGGTTGCCCTCGGTCTTGAGGGTCTCGCCGAACGCGGAAAAGACCGCGGCACAGAATTCCTTGGTCGTCGTCTTGCCCACGCTGCCGGTGATCCCCACCAGCACCGGCGCATACTGTGCGCGGTAGTTGCCTGCCATCGCAATCAGCGCATCGCGGGTGTCTGCCACCTGATAGACCCGCGGGTCGGCAAGATCGGGGATCGGCCGCTCGGCAATCACCGCGGCAGCCCCCGCCGCCAGCGCCTTTGCCGCAAAGTCGTGCCCGTCCACCCGCTCGCCCCGGATTGCGGCGAAAACACAGCCCGGGCCCGCCTTGCGGGAATCGGTGACCACGTCGGTCACCGGCGCGATATCCTGTGTGTCGGCAATGCCGGCGAGAAGTTTTTTGAGACTGATCGGTTCCATCGTATCACACACCTGTTTTTGATTTGCGCTGTTTTTTATTGTCGGGGGCGCGGCCGCTTCAAAGGCCCTGTTCCCTCAGCCAGTCGGCGACGATCCGGTGTTCATCCAGATAGATGGTGACCCCGTCGATCGCCTGATAATCCTCATGTCCCTTGCCGCACAGCACCAGCAGATCCCCCTCCGCCAGCCGCCCGAGGGCAAACCGGATCGCCCGCCGCCGCTCGATCTCGACAAAATAGGGCTTTTTCCCCGCCTTGAGGGTCGGCTCGACGTCCGCCACAATGTGATAAGGATCCTCGCCCCGGGGGTTATCCGAGGTGAGGATGATCTCATCCGCATACCGCAGCGCCGCCTGCGCCATCGGTTCCCGCTTGCGGGCGTCCCGCTCGCCGGCGCAGCCGAAGAGCGCCACCAGCTTGCCCCGCACAAAAGGCCGCAGGCCCGAGAGCACCTTTTCAATCCCGTCGCCGGTATGGGCAAAATCGCAGATGACGGTAAACCTGCCACTGTAAAGCACCTCGCACCGTCCCCGCACACCGGGCGAGCTGCTCAGCGCATCGGCCGCCGTCTCTGGCGAGACGCCCAGCAGCAGCGCCGCCGCCGCGGCAGCGAGCGCGTTGTGGGCCGAGTAATCACCCGGCATCGGGAACTTGACCCGGCGGATAAAGCCCTTACCGACCATCTCAAACCGCACCCCGTCGGCCTGCAGCGTCACATTCTTGCCCACCAGCTCCGCCTCATCCCGCCCGGTGGCATAGTTCAGCTGCCGCTGGGCCGGGATCTCCTCGGCCAGGCGCCCGCCGTAGGGGTCGGCGAGGTTGAGCACCGCGCTCTCGGTCTGGGCAAACAGGGTACGCTTTGCCAGAAACTAAATCTCCATCGTCTTGAGGTAGTCGAGGTGATGCTG
>CALXBJ010000218.1 GCA_944386515.1 uncultured Pygmaiobacter sp. | reverse complement strand
GGGAGAGTAAAAAAGCTTTAGCTTCAAGCATCGAGCGAAGCGAGAAGAGATCAAAACTTTACTATTGTCAAGAAAGTTGATCTTAGATAAACAGCGCCCGTTTACGGGCTGTGGGGCAAGTGATGCGGATGGCAGATTTTTCAGTGCCTCTTGAGAGGCTTGCCGGTACGATGCCCTTCTAGGGCTTACTCAAGCCCCCGGCTTAGCCGGGAGTCATGACTTTTGTTCCGGCCGCCCGCCGCGCAGGGAGCGGTGTAAAACGGCGGGTTACTGTGCCAGGTCCACCACCGCAGTGGTGGTGTCGCCGGCCTTCGCCTTTTCGATCACCGCACGGTAAAGCTCCTTGGCGTTGTTGCTGCCCATCGTCGCGCCGGCGACCGCGGCGACCTTGTCGGGGTTCGCGGTGGCGGCGATGTTCTTCTCCAGCTGGGGCATCCACTCGGACGGCTGGGGATCCATCGGGTAGTTCTCAGGGGTGGCCCACTCGGTCTTGCGGTTGCCGTCGGCATCGGTGGCGTCAAAGTCGATCTCGACCGCCTTGCCGTCCTTGTAGGTCACGGTGAGGAAGTCCTTCCAGCCGTGGTTGGCCTCGGCGGCCGCATCACTCAGCTCGGCGGTGTAGGTGCCGTCGGGGATCTTGTCCCCGCCGCAGCCGGCCAGCGCAAGGGCGAGGGAGGCGCACAGCAGCATCGTCAGCATTTTTTTCATGGTGTCTCTCCTTTTTTGTTTTGCTCGGTTTGGTGGAGCAGTAATATTATACTAAATTAGTATAGATTATGTCAATGGGGCGCGGGCGGTCGGGCAAAAGGTCCTGACCCACCGCGCCGGGGCCGTCGGCGGTTCTGGGATTAGCCTGCCCCGCGGCGGGGCGTTTTACGCATCCGGAAAAAGTTGCCGGCGCAAGGCCGGGGGCAAGGGCGGCGGGATCTCCCGCATCATGGCTATCCCGCAAAATGGCGAACGCCGCCGCGGGATAGCGAACGCCGCCGCGGGATAGCGGATGCCGCCGCGGGATGGCGAACGCCGCCGCGGGGCTTTGCGCGGCATTTTACGCAGCGCAAAAAGTTTACTTCCGCAGGGGGCGAAGGTCGCGCGCCTGCCGCTGCGGTGGCCGCAATAAAAAATCCCTCCCGCGCGCCTGCCGCTGTGGTGGCCGCGATAAAAAATCCCTCCCGCAGGGGGCGGGGAGGGACGGCGCAGACCTCTTGGCGGGTGGCTGCTGTGCAGAGCGGAGAAAAAACTGCACCCAAAAGCGTGATTTTGCCGAAATATGGTAGTTTTCCGCCGGGCGCGGTTGTATTCGAGGTTAAAATCCTTTATAATGAATGGGCAGTCTACCTGTTTGTGTGACTGGGGGAAAGGGGCGCAGCGCAGATGGAGCAGATCAAAATCGGGATGCTGGGCGAATTTGTTGTGACGATAGGGGACAGGATGGTCTGCGGCCCCGGCTGCCGCAAGGGGCAGCTGTGGAGCCTGCTGCAGTATCTGGCGACCTTTCGCGACCGGGAGATCCCGGCATCCGAGCTGCAGGCCGCGCTCTGGCCGAAGGGCACGGGAAACGCGGCCAACGCGCTGAAGAACCTGGTCTACCGGCTGCGCAGCGCGTTTGAGGAGGCCGGGATGCAGGACGCGCGGCGGCTGGTGCTCTGCAAGCGGGGGGTCTACCGGCTCAACGAGGCGCTGCCGATTGCGCTGGACACCGAGGCCTTCACCGCCGCCGCCCGCAGCGCGCAGCAGGAGCAGGCCCCGCAGGCCAAAAAGGCGCTGCTCGAGCAGGCGGTCTCCCTCTACGGCGGGGACTATCTGGGCGGGGAGGGAAAGCAGGCCTGGACCGGGCCGGTGCGGGACGCGCTGCACCGGCAGTATCTCGCCTGCGCCGAGCCGCTGCTGGAGATCTACCGCGCCGAGGGGGCCAGCGCCGCGCTGCTGGCGCTGGCCGAGCGGGTCAATGAGATCGACCCGTTTGCCCCGCAGGCGAACTTCTGCCAGCTGCGGGCGCTGCTGGACCTCTCCCGCCAGCCAAAGGCGCTGGAGTACTACAACTACCTGCAGAACCGCTACTACCGCGAGCGGGGCGAAAACCTGCCCGAGCAGGTGCGCGGCCTGTATGGAGAGATCATCCGGCACATGAACAACATCGAGATCGACATCGCCAAGATCAAGCAGGACATCAGCGAAAAGGGGCAGGCGAAGGGCGCGTTCTTCTGCGATTATGAGGTCTTTAAGGAGATGTACCGGGTCAACGCGCGGGCGGCCGCCCGCACCGGGCAGAAGATGTTTATCGGGCTGCTGACCCTGACCGACGAGCAGGGCTGCCCGCTGACCGGCCGGCTGCGCAACCGGGCGATGGACCATCTGCAGAAGACCCTGCGGTACAGCCTGCGGCGGGGGGATGTCGTGGCCCGGTTTTCGGGCAGCCAGTACGTCGTGATGATCGCGACCCGCAACTACGACAACGGGCTGAAGGTGGTCGGGCGGATCGCGGTGCGCTATCGGTCGGAGTACCGCGGCGGCAACGCCCGGCTGACCACCACCCTGCAGCCGATTGATATGCTGGAGGAGTGAGGGGCGCAGGGGGGCTGTTGCGGGGTTCCGAAAACCCGTGAGAGAAACGCAGGGGGCTGTTCCTGAGTTCCCCAAAATCGTGAAAAAAGAGGCGCGGCCCCGCGGGGCCGCGCCTTCTGGTTTTTTCGTCTATTTTTTTTGACGCCCTGCCGCCGGTGGGGGGGCGGGAGGGGCCTGCCTGTGCCGGGATCGCCCCCTCTGTGGCACAACCGCCGGCGGGCACGCTTACAGGCGCGCTGCGCGCCGGCGCCGACCGGGGCCGCCAAAAGCGTGGGGCGGGCCTTGCTTGCGGCGGGGCTTTATCACGGCCCGGCCTTATCGCCCCCCCGCGCGGGATGGAGCCGCTCAGACGCCGGCCTTGCCGAACTCGGACAGCTGCAGCCCCTCGTTGTGGTCCAGCGCCCACTGGATGCTCCAGGTGTTGGTGAAGAGCAGCAGCTTGCCGCCGCGGGTGTCCTGCACCTTTTTGGTGTCGCTGGTCAGCGAGAGGGTGTTCGGGTCGAGATCCTCGTTCTCGATCCAGCGGATAAACTGGTGGGGCATCCGCTGCATGACGACCTCGACATTGTACTCGTTTTTCAGCCGGTACTCAAACACCTCGAACTGCAGCACGCCGACCACCCCGACCACGACCTCCTCCATGCCGCCGCCCAGCTCCTGGAAGATCTGGATGGCGCCCTCGTTGGCGATCTGGCTGGTGCCCTTGATGAACTGCTTGCGCTTCATGGTGTCCTTCTGCCGCACAAGGCAGAAATGCTCCGGCGCGAAGGTGGGGATCCCCTCAAAGCGGAACTTTTTGCCCGGCGCACAGAGGGTGTCCCCGATCGAGAAGACACCCGGGTCAAAGACGCCGATGATGTCCCCGGCCCAGGCCTCGTCGATGATCTCCCGCTCGGAGGCGAGGATCTGCTGGGGCTGGGAGAGCCGCATCTTGCGGTCCTGCTGGACGTGCAGCACCTCCATGTTCTTCTCAAACCGGCCCGAGCAGATCCGCATAAAGGCGATCCGGTCCCGGTGGGCCTTGTTCATATTCGCCTGGATCTTGAAGACAAAGGCGGAAAAATCCTCGTCCATCGGGTCGATTTCCCCCGCGTCGGAGCGGCGGGGCAGCGGCGGGGTGGTCAGCCGCAGGAAGTCCTGCAAGAACGGCTCGACCCCAAAGTTGGTTAGCGCGCTGCCGAAGAAGACCGGCGAGAGCCGCGCGTGGCGGATCTCCTCGAGGTCGAACTCATAGCTCGCGCCGTCGAGCAGCTCGATGTCGTCGGCCAGCGTCTGGTGCAGCGACGCGCCGATCAGCCCGTCGAGATCCGGGTCCCCCAGCGACGCCTTGACCGTCTGCAGCTTGTGCTGGCCGCCCAGCGCGCTGCCCACCTCGTCGCCGTAGGAGAGGATCTCCCGCTTCTCCCGGTTGTAAACCCCCTTGAACTCCTTGCCGCTGCCGATGGGCCAGTTCATCGGGTAGGTGCGGATGCCCAGCTTCTGCTCGATGTCGTCCAGCAGGTCGAAGGGGTTCATCGACTCCCGGTCCATCTTGTTGATAAAGGTGAAGATCGGGATATCCCGCAGCAGGCAGACCCGAAACAGCTTTTCGGTCTGCCGCTCGACCCCCTTGGCCGCGTCGATGACCATCACCGCGCTGTCCGCCGCCATCAGGGTGCGGTAGGTGTCCTCCGAAAAATCCTGATGGCCCGGGGTATCCAGAATGTTGATGCAGTAGCCGTCGTACTCGAACTGCATCACCGCGCTGGTCACCGAGATGCCGCGCTGCTTTTCGATCTCCATCCAGTCGGACACCGCGGCCCGCTGGGTCTTTTTGCCCTTGACGGTGCCGGCCAGCTGGATCGCGCCGCCGTAGAGCAGCAGCTTTTCGGTGAGGGTGGTCTTGCCGGCGTCGGGGTGGCTGATGATCGCAAAGGTGCGCCGCCGCCGGATCTGCTCTTCAAATTGCTTGGACAATGTCTCGTTCCTCCCGACGAAATGGATCGCCCGCCCGGTGGGCGGACATACATCTCTATTCTATCCGCTGCGGGGCAAAAAAGCAAGAAAAACCGCACCGCAATCAGAAAAAAACAACCCCGCCCCCCGCCGCGTTGACAGGGGCGCAGCGGGGGGATAAAATGGAGTGGAAGGCCGTTTTTTCCGTGTTTTTTGGGGCTTCGGCCGGGCCGCGCGGCAAGGGAAGATCCGCCCCGCGCGGGGAAGGGAGAAGATGATGATGGAATGTTATCCGCTGCGGCTTTGCCCGGCGTTTAAGGACAACCTCTGGGGCGGGCAGAAGCTCAAGACCGAGTATCACAAAAAGACCGAGATGACCCCCCTCGCGGAGAGCTGGGAGCTGAGCTGCCACAGGTCCGGCTGCTCGACGATCGAGAACGGCCCCTGCGCGGGGATGACCCTGCCGGACTATCTGGCCCGGTTCCCGGCTGCGGCGGGCAGCCGCTGCGCGGCGTTTGCGGCGTTTCCCGTCCTCTTCAAGCTGATCGACGCGAAGGACAAGCTGTCGGTCCAGGTCCATCCCAGCGACGACTACGCGCTGCGGGAGGAGGGGCAGTACGGCAAGACCGAGATGTGGGTTGTCCTGGAAGCGGAGCCGGGCGCGGAGCTGATCTACGGCTTTAAGGCCCCCATCACGAAGGAGGAGCTGCGCCGCCGGATCGAGGAGGGCGCCCTGCTCGAGGTGGTCAACCGGGTGCCGGTCCACCCGGGGGATGTCTTTTTCATCGAGGCGGGCACCCTGCACGCGATCGGCGCGGGGATCGTCATCGCCGAGATCCAGCAGAGCTCCGACTTGACCTACCGCGTCTATGACTATGACCGGCGGGACGCGCAGGGCAACCCGCGGGAGCTGCACATCGAAAAGGCCCTCGCGGTGACCGACCTCGGCCCGGCGCACCCCAAGGCCTTTGACCGCACCCCCCACAGGGAGGGGGACGCCGAGGTGAGCCGTCTGGGGTCCTGCGGGTATTTTACCACCGACCGGATCCGGCTGGCCGGCCGCTGCGCGCGCAGCGTGGACGGGGGCTCCTTTGAGGGGCTGTTCTGCGCATCGGGCAGCGCGGCGCTGCGGGCCGGCGGCGAGCGGATGACCCTTGAAAAGGGGCAGACCGTCTTTCTGCCCGCCGGGCTTGGGGAGTATCTTCTGGAAGGGGAGGCCGAGTGCCTCTCGATCCGGGTGTGAGCGGCAGCAAACGCAGAGGAGGAAAAACCGACATGAAATACTATCTCGGGATCGATCTGGGCGGCACGAACATCGTCGCCGGGGTCGTCAATGAATCGTTTGAGATCATCGCGCGGGCAAAGCGGAAGACCGCGCTGCCCCGCAGCTGCGACGAGATCACGGCCGACATGGCCGCCGCGGCGAAGGAGGCCGTGCAGGCCGCCGGGCTGCAGATGTCCGACTTTGCCTATCTGGGGCTGGGCTGTCCCGGCATGATCGACTACCGGCGGGGCGAGGTGGTCTATTCCAACAACCTCGAGTTCTACCACGAGCCGCTGGGCAGCAAGCTCGCCGTGCTGGTGGGGATCCCGGTGCTGATGGCGAATGACGCCGACTCCGCCGCGTTCGGGGAGTTCAAGGCCGGCGCGGGGCGGGGCAGCGAGAACATGGTCGCGATCACGCTGGGCACCGGCGTGGGGTCGGGGATTGTGATCCGCTCCAAGCTGTACAGCGGGTTTGCCTTCGGCGGGGCGGAGTTCGGCCACAGCCTGCTGGTGAAGGACGGGGTGCAGTGCACCTGCGGGCGGCGGGGCTGCTTTGAGGCCTATGCCTCCGCCACCGGGCTGATCCGGATGACCCGGGAGGAGATGCAGGCCTGCCCCGAGAGCGCGATGTGGCAGCTGGCCGGCAGCCTTGACGGGGTGGACGGGCGCACCGCCTTTGACGCGATGCGCAGGCAGGACCCCGCCGGGCAGCGGGTGGTCGACCGGTATGTCGACTATCTGGCCGAGGGGGTCGTCAACATCGTCAACATCCTGCAGCCCGAGATCATCTGTATCGGCGGCGGGGTCTCGAAGGAGGGCGAGCTGCTGCTCGAGCCGATCCGCCGGCGGATCGCCCGGGACGCCTTCTCCCGGTTTGCCGACCGCAGCACCGAGGTACGGATCGCCCAGCTGGGCAACGACGCCGGGGTCATCGGCGCGGCGCTGCTGCAGGACGCGCTCGACCTGCGCTGAGCGGCGCGGCGGCGCAAAACGCACAGGAAAAAACAGGGGACACCCCGCGGGCAGCCGCCCGCGGGGTGCCCTTTTAAATGCCGCCGCCGGCGCGGGGCTTTTGCCGGCGCGGGGCTTTTGCCCCTTAAAAGCGGCTGCCGCCGCCGATCCCCGCATGGCGCTGCAGACGGAAAAAGGACGGGCCGGCCCCAAAGGGCCGGCCCGTCCTGCCGCAAAAGAGAATCCAAAATAGGAGATGCAATCAGACCATGTCGTTTGCCAGCGGCAGCCAGTCAAGGACCTCCTTGATGTAGCTGTCCCAGAAATTCCAGTCATGGACGCCGGGGTGCAGGGTGTACTTGATCTCGACCCCCAGCTCCTTGGCGTAGGCGATGTAGGCCTCGCCGCCCTCCCGCAGGAAGTCGTCCTCGCCGATGGTGTGGAAGAGGGCGGGCAGCTTTGCCCCCTCATCCACCCGCTTTTTCAGCAGCGCGCGCAGGTCGTTGTCGCTGCCGGGGACGATCTCCCCCGACTCGCCGAAGACCGCCTTGCGGTAGCGCTTGGGCATCTTGACGCTGTGCGCCTCGGTGCTGGTCTTGGTGGAGGCCTTGTCCAGCGCGCCGGACAGGCTGGCCGCGGCGATGTAGTTCTCCGGGCACTCCAGCGCGCAGCGGAAGGTGCCGTAGCCGCCCATCGACAGGCCGGCGATGAAGTTGTCCTCCCGCTTGTCGCTCAGCGGGAAGAGCCGGCGCAAAAAGCAGGGCAGCTCCTTGGTGACATAGTTGAGGTACTCCTCGCCGAAGACCATGTTCTCATAGCTGCTGTTCTCGGCGCTGGGCATCACGACCGCGAGGCAGTGGTCCTGCGCGTACCGCTCAAGGCCGGTGAAGAGGGGCCAGTCCATGCAGTCGCCGTAGCTGCCGTGCAGCAGGTAGAGGGTCTGGTACTTGGCGCCCGGCTCAAAATACCGCACAGGGCGGTCCAGAAGGAAGTCGTCCGCGCTCATGCTGGGCAGGAATACCACCAGCTTTGCGTTCTTGCGCAGGCTGGGAGAATAGAAACTCAGATCAAAATGTGCCATTGCCTTCTTCCCTCCTTATTCCTTGACCGAATTGTTTGCCAGCGGCAGCCAGTCGAGCGCGCGCTGCACATGGGTGTCCCAGTACTCCCAGTTGTGGACGCCGGGGTGCTCCTCAAAGGTGACATCCATGCCAAGATCGGTCAGCGCCTTGTAGGCGCTGCGGTTGCCCGCATAGGTGAAGTCCTCGGTGCCGACGCTCTGGAACAGCCGCGGCAGCGGGCGGCCCTCCGCCTTGCGCTTTGCCGCGAGGGCGAACAGGTCGGCGTCGGTGCCGGCGACCGACGCCGCGCCGAAGACGATCTTCGGGTCGGCGGCCGGCGCGGAGGGCTTGCCGGTGTAGGGGTTGAAGGGGGAGGGCGCTTCCTTGCTGTTGAGCACCTGCTCGAGGGTGGCGTTGATGTCCAGCGCGCCGGACAGGCTGAAGACACAGCCGTACTCCTCCGGCTTCTCCAGCGCGACCCGCAGCGCGCCGTAGCCGCCCATCGACAGCCCGCCGACAAAGGTGTTCTCCCGCAGGGTGCTGATGGGGAACATTTTGCGGCAGAACTCGGGCAGCTCCTTGGTGACATAGGTCAGGTAGTCGCTGCCCAGCGCCATGTCCTGATAAAAGCTGTTGGAGGCGCTGGGCATGATGACCGCCAGCTTGTGCGCCTGCGCATACCGCTCGATGCTGGTCAGCCGCATCCAGTCGGTGTAGTCCCCAAAGCCGCCGTGCAGCAGGTAGAGGACCTGAAATTTCGCGCCGTCATGGAAGTAATCGTACTCCCCCTCAACCGACAGCTCATCCACGTTCGGGGTGGGGATGAAGACGTTCAGGTCGGTGCCGAAGCACAGCGAGGTGGAAAAGAAATGGGTTTCGATCAGAGCCATACTGTCACGTCCTTTCCGATACAGTCAAAGTGTGTGGGGCCATCCGGGCCAGAGTGAAAAATGCCCGGATAAACCTTAGCGAGCCCCCGCAGGGACTCGCTAAGTCAGATCTGATCCTTTTTTTTACTTGCGCAGCTTGGTGCCCTGCTTGACAAAGTCGACATAGACCGCGATCAGGATGATCAGGCCCTTGGCGACCATCTGCCAGTAGCTGTCGATACCGGCGAGGTTGAGGCCGTTGTTCATGACACCGATCATCAGCGCGCC
>CALXBJ010000217.1 GCA_944386515.1 uncultured Pygmaiobacter sp. | reverse complement strand
CCCCCTGCCCCCCAAAAAAACGCGGCGGCGCGGGCAAAACGGGTTTTCAAACCGATTGGGGGTATGGTATACTCTTCTCAAAAGAGAGACCTGCCGCGGCAAACCGGCATCCGCCCTGCAAAAGGGGCCAAGCCCCGCCGGGATCCACTGCGCCCCCGCAGCCCGGCCCGCCGCGGCAAAAAGGAGGAATCCGTATGAAACACAAGCTCCGCAGCCGCCTGCTGGCCGCGCTGACCGCGCTGGCGCTGGCCCTCGGCTCCGCGCCGCTGTCCGCCCTCGCGGCGGACACCGCGCCCGCCCCGGACACCGCGCCCGCCGCGCAGACGCGGACCGTCCCCGATTCCCTCGAGGTGACGCTCGACGGTCAGGAGTACGACCTCGTCCTGAATCCCGACGCGCTCGAGGCGAGGGGCTTTTTCTATGACGTCGACAGCGGGACCCTGACCCTCAAAGGGGTCAACGAGACCAGCTGCTCGCTGAGAGCCTTCGGCGACCTCATCCTCGTGGTCAAAGGGGAGAATGCCGTCACCACCACCGGGAATGACGACTCGATCTACGTCACCCGCAGCCTGACGGTGCAGGGCGACGGCAGCCTGCGCTTTGACTGCCAAGACGACGCCCGCGCGATCCGTGTCGCCGGGGACTTCCTCATCGATATGGAGACGGGCGGCGCGCTGGAGATCGAGAGCGCGACCGACGGCATCTCTCTCGGCGGTTCCAGCTTCACCGTTACCGGCAGCGGCGACCTCTCGATCACGGCCGACAACTATGCGGTTTCCTTTAGTTTCCCATCCTCCTGTGTCTGCACCATCGGCGGCAGGGAGGTCGACCGCCTCGAGCTTTCCCTCCTCCAAACCTTCACCGTCACCGGCGGGGTCTACCGCATCCCGCTGGCAAAGCTCCTCCTCGGCGGCGTCGACCTGCTCGCGGACCCCAAAGCGCTCGAGGAGCAGGGGGTCACCTTTGACCCGGACAGCGCGACCCTGACCCTGACCGACGTCTCCTTCTCCGACGCCGTGTCGGGCGGTCTTTCCTCCCTCTACGCGAAAGGCGACCTCGTCATCGTGGCCAACGGGGACAACACCCTCGGCAGCAATGCGCTCAACTGGGGGATCCAAATGGCGCAGAGCGGCAGCCTGACCGTCACCGGGACGGGCAGCCTGACGGTGCGGGGCTATCAGAACGGCATCCGCGGGTATTCTCTGCAGGTGGACCGCTCGGTGACCTTCATCGCCGCCTGTGACCCCAAGTATGACGCGGCGCTGGCTGTAGACACACTGCAGATCGGGGATTCCGTCATCTCCCCGCTGCCCACCGGCCGGCGGGTCGTGATCCAAGGCGGGGAGCTCATCGACCAGGCCAACCCGCTGTCGCGCCTTGCCGTCTGCGGCGTCGACCTGCTCGCGGACCCCGACGCGCTCGAGGCGCAGGGCGTCTTTTTCGACCCGCTGCGCGGGACGCTGACCCTGGAAAACGCCTCGCTGGACTATGAGGGTAACGGCGAAGCCGGCCCGATCGCGGTTGCGGTGGAAGGCGACCTCTCGCTGATCCTCGAGGGGGACAGCAGCATCCGGTCGAGCGGCTCCGGCATCCACTCCTCCCTCACGGCGGACGTTTTGACCATTGGCGGAGACGGCTCGCTGCAGCTTTGCGCAAAAAATCAGTCGCTTTTCTTCAGCACGGTGCAGATCGACGGCCCGGCAGACCTGCGTCTGGACTCGGAAGGGACCGACGCGACGCTGGTCGAAAACTCCTTCACGACGCTGGACGGGCGGGAGATCAAGGAGCTGCTGCCCGGCAACCACACCGTCGTGCTCTCCGCCGGCAACCTTACGGAGGTCAACAACCTGCCCCGCCGGCTGCTGGTGGGCGGGGTCGACCTGCTCGCCGTCCCGCAGCAGGACTGGCCGGCCGGGGTCAGCTATGACGGCAAAGGGACCCTGACCCTGACCGACGCCGCAATCGCCGCGGCAGCGGACAGCATCGGCATCTACGCCGACGGCAGCCTGACCCTCCGGCTCGAGGGGGAGAGCAGCATCGACCTGCGGGGCGCCGAACCGCTCCAGTACGGCATCTACACCGTCCACGACCTGACGGTGGAGGGGCCGGGCGCGCTCTCGATCCTGACCGATGAATTCGCCATCTCCTGCTACACCCTCGAGGTGGACAGCGCATCCACCCTCCGGCTGTCGGGCGCCAATGCGCTGCTCTGTGTGGACGGGTTCACAATCGACGGCGCCCCCGTCCCCGAGCTGACCCAGGTCGAGCGGCTGCTCCTCCTCGAGGACGGGGTCCTCACCCTCTGCTACAACCAGCCCACCTTCCTCTATGTCGACGGGGTCGACCTGCTCACCGCCCCGCAGGAGGACTGGCCGGCCGGGGTCAACTATGACCCCACCTTCCAGACCCTGACGCTGGACGGGGCCACGATCACCGCGCCAAACGCGCAGGCCAATGCGGCCGTCTTCACCGACGGCGACCTCATCCTGCAGCTGCGGGGAAAGAATTTCATCCGCTGCCCGGAGGTAAACCGGGGCATCTATCTCTCTGGGGGCAGCGCCGCTGACCCGTCCACCCTCTCCCTCTTCGGGGACGGGTCGCTGATCATCGACGCCGGCAGCTGCGGCATCCGGTCCGAGGGCGGGATCCGGCTGTCCGGGTCGGCAGCCCTCTCGGTCCTGGGCGGCGCCGAGGCGCTCTCTGCCGGCTCGATCGAGTATCTGCCCGCGGCGGGCGTCTTTAGCCTGCCGGTGGCCGGCCCCTCGGTCGGGGAGGTCACCCTGCTCGCCGGCTCCGATGATCCCGGCCCGATCGACCTCACCGCGTCGGTCAAAAACAAGCAGTATTTCGGCATCGAGCACTATGCGCTGGCGGACGCCGGCGACGGCACGGTCGACCTTTCCGGCGATACGGAATACACCCTCACCCTCGAGCTGCCGCAGGGGGTCACCCTCTCGGTGGAGGCGGACGGCCGCACCCTCGAGGCGGGGGTCGACTATGTCTTTGACCCCGCCGCCGGCGAGCTGACCCTGACCGGCAGCGGCTGCCGCAGCCTGCGGCGGGAGGACGGCGCGGCGGGCAGCGCGCAGCTGGCCGTCACCGTGCTGCGGGAGGATGTGCACTGCGCCCGGCTGACCGCGCAGCTGCGGTATCCCGAGACCGTCGCCGTCACCATCGCGGCCGAGCCGGACGGCGCGCTGCGCTGGACCGTCGGCGGCAGCAAGCCGGTCTACGACACCCTCTACCTCGAAAAGGGGGAGGAGATCGCCCTCGCCGCTGAGGTGACCGACCCCGATTATGCGTTTGTCGGCTGGCGGACGGCGGACGGGACGCTTCTCTCCTCCTCGCCGAGCTTCTCTGTCTCCTTCACCGAGGACACCGCGCTGACCGCGGCCGCGAATCACATCTACACCGTCGTTACCGCCGTCAGCCCCGCGGGCGCGGGCAGCGTGTCCGGCGGCGGCAGCTATGCGGCGGAGGCCTCCGTCTCCCTCACCGCCACCGCCGGCAGCGGCTACCGCTTTACCAGCTGGAGCTTCTCCAATAATGTCACCGACGCCGCTGCGTCCGGCGCGAGCGCCACCTTCACCATGCCCGGCGGCGATGTGACCGCGACCGCCAATTTTGAAAAGCTCTATACGGTCAACGTCATTTCCCCGGGGATGGGCGGCGGCACGGTCACCGCGCGCCCTGGCACGGCGGCGGCGGGCGAGACGGTCACCCTCACCGCCGAGGCCCATAGCGGCAGCCGCTTTGCCGGCTGGAGCTTCCCCCAGAACGTCACCGACATCCATCCGCTCGATGAGACCAGCACCATCTTCATCATGCCCGCCGGTGACGTGACCGTGGCCGCGAACTTTGAAAAGCTCCATACCATCACCATCAATGTGTTGGGCAACGGCACGGCCGGGGTGGACCCGGGCACCGCGGCGGCGGGCGATACGGTCATCCTCAACGCCACCCCCGGCCCGGACTACCACTTTGCCGGCTGGAGCTCCTCGGGCGGCGGCAGCTTTGCCGATGCGTCCAGCGCGTCCACCACCTTCACCATGCCCGACGGTGACGTGACCCTGACCGCCAACTTTGAAGGGCCTTATACCGTCACCGCCAGCACGGCGGGCGGCGGCACGGTCACCGCGAACAAGTCCACCGCGGCGGCGGGGGAGAGCATCACCCTCACCGCCACCGCCGGCAGCGGCTACCGCTTTGCCGGCTGGACCTTCTCCGAGAACATCACCGGCGCAGATGTGAACGGCATGACCGCCGGCTTCACCATGCCCGCCGGCGATGTGACCGCGACCGCCAATTTTGAGCGGCTCTATACCGTCACCGTCAATTCGGTGGGCGGCACGGTCACCGCGGATAAGACCACCGCGGCGGCGGGGGAGACGGTCACCCTCACCGCCACCGCCGGCAGCGGCTACCGCTTTGCCGGCTGGAGCTCCTCGGGCGGCGGCAGCTTTGCCGATGCGTCCGGTGCGACCACCACCTTCACCATGCCCGCGTCCGATACGACCATAACGGCGCTCTGGAGCCATGACGGCAGCGGCAGCGGCGGCTCGGCCACTGGCGGCTCGACCACCGGCGGCGGCACAACCGGCAGCACGGCCGCCGGCGGCACAACCGGCAGCAAGCCCACCGCCGTCGGCGACAGCAGCGCGGCGGACAGCAGCGTCCCCGACAGCGGCGCGGCGGCAGAGGGCGCGGCGGACAGCAGCGCCCCCGCCGGCAGCAGCGCGGCGGCGTCCTCCGCCGGCGAGGGGGTCTCCTCGGTGCCGGCATCGGGCGACGCCGCGGGCGGCGGACTGGGCGGCGTGATCGCGCTGGCCGCGCTGATTGCGGCGGCGGGTATCGGCGCGGCGGTGCTCCTGCTGCGCCGCCGGCGCGGCTGATGCCCCGGGCGCGGATGCCATCCCCCGGCGGCGATGACCCGGCGGGGCAATCCGCCGGCGGCCCGTGACCCGGCAGCCGGCGGGGGGCTGGCCTTCCGACCGGCCCCGCCCCGCAGGGCAAACCCGCCCCACAGGATAACCTCTTTGCCCCATGCGGCAACCCCCGCCCCGCACAAAAAAACCGTCCGGCGGGGCAACCCCTATCCGGGCAGCGGCCAACGGCCGAAGGCCGAAGGGCAAACCCCCGCGGCAAAACCACGGCAAAAGAAACCCCACGGCAAAAAAGAGGACGCCGCGCGCAGCACTGCGCGCGGCGTCCCTTTTTGTACTGCTCCGCGCTGCCTCGACGCTGCCCTGCCGCTCCGCCCGCCGCGGGGGCGGGCCTTTTTTGATTGATTCAGGATCTACGTCTCTTGTGCTCCGCCCGCCGGCAGGGGCGGGCCTTTTCCCCTCCGCCACACCGAAAAAAATCCCCCCTCATGCCCCGCCCCGCGCCGCCCGCCGCGGGGGCGGGCCTTTTCCCCTCTGCCACACCGAAAAAAATCCCCCCTCATGCGCCCCGCGCCCCGCGCCGCCGAAAATTTTTTCGCCCCACCCCTTGACAAGGCCCCGGTTTGCGGGTATGATGTTGTTGGTTAGCAAGAGCTAACTTTTTTCTTCCCCAATCAGTTAATCATTTCTAACCACGAACTGTGCGCCGCCCGGCAGCCGCTGCCGCCCGCGCGCCGCAAGGAGGGCCTGTATGAATCAGCCGAACCCGAAAACTCTGGCCGACGCGCCGGAGGGCAAGGAGTATATCATCCGCGCGGTCGACACCGACGACGCCGAGCTGGACGCCTTTTTGTTCTCGCTGGGCTGCTATTCCGGTGAGCCGATCACCGTCGTCGCCCGCCGCAAGGGCGGCTGCGTCGTCTCGATCAAGGACGGCCGGTACAACATCGACAACGCGCTTGCCGCCGCGATCCGGATCTGACCCGGGCGGGGGCCGTCTCGGCCCCGCCCGGCAAAAATCCCCCGCCGGGCTGTAACCGATCATAGGGCGCAGTACCCCGCGCCCCCGCCCCGGCAAAAACCCGGGCCGACGAGCCGGCATCCCCGGCGAAGGGGCGGCGGCTTATCCGGCGCGCCCGCCCGCTGCGGGGCCACCGCCCCGCAGCGCCCCGCACCCCCGCCGCCCCTTCCCGCCTTGGCGCGCGGCCCATCCGCCCGCCCTGTGGGCGGGCCCGGCGCGCTGTTTCCCATGTGACCCGCGCGGCTTGGTTAGTTTCTTCTAACCTTCCCGTGTTTTCCGGATCAAACCTATGACCTGCAACACAAGAGGAGGAATCGCTTATGAGAATCGCCCTGACCGGCAACCCGAACTCGGGCAAAACCACCATGTACAACGCGCTGACCGGGCGCAACGAGAAGGTGGGCAACTGGGCGGGGGTCACCGTCGAGCGCAAGGAGCACCCCATCAAGAGGGCCTATTACAGCGGGGCCGAGGAGCTGATCGCCGTCGACCTGCCCGGCGCCTACTCGATGTCCCCCTTCACCTCGGAGGAGAGCATCACCAGCAGCTATGTGCGGCACGAGCACCCCGACGCCATCATCAACATCGTCGACGCGGACAACCTCAGCCGCAGCCTGTTTTTCACCACCCAGCTGCTCGAGCTGGGCATCCCGGTGGTGGTGGCGCTGAACAAGTCGGACGTCACCGACAAGAAGGAGACGGCCATCGACACCGCCGCCCTCGCGCAGCTGCTGGGCTGCGCGGTGGTGCGGACGGTCTCGACCTCGGGCGAGGGGCTGCGGGAGGCGGTGGAGGCGGCGGCCGCGCTGCAGGGCAAGGGCCAAAAGGCCCCGTACAGCCAGCCGGACATCGACCTGACCGACAAAAAGGCGGTGGAGGAGGCCGACCGCCGCCGCTTCGCCTTTGTCAATTCGCTGGTCTCCCGGGTGGAGCAGCGGCAGGTCCTCACCAAGGACAAGGGCACGGGGGACGCCATAGACGCGGTGCTGACCAACAAGTTCCTGGGCATCCCGATCTTCGCGGCGGTGATGTTTTTGGTCTTTCAGATCTCGCAGGTGTGGGTGGGCACCCCCATCGCCGACTATCTGGTGGGCTGGATCGAAACCTTCCAGGGCTATGTGGCGGACAGCCTTGCCGGCGCAAACCCGCTGCTGACCGCCCTTTTGGCCGACGGCATCATCGGCGGCGTCGGCGCCGTGGTCGGCTTTTTGCCGCTGGTGATGATCATGTACTTCCTCATCGCGCTGCTGGAGGACTGCGGCTATATGTCCCGCGTCTCGGTGGTGCTGGACCCCATCTTTAAAAAGGTCGGGCTGTCGGGCAAATCGGTGATCCCCTTTGTCATCGGCACCGGCTGCGCGATCCCCGGCGTCATGGCCAGCCGCACCATCCGCAACGAGCGGGAGCGCCGTGCCACCGCCATGCTGACCCCCTTCATGCCCTGCGGGGCCAAGATCCCGGTGATCGCCCTGTTTGCCGGCGCCTTCTTTGACGACGCGGGCTGGGTCAGCTTTACGATGTACTTCACCGGCATCCTGCTGATCTTCCTCGGCGCGCTGCTGGTCAACAAGATCGCCGGCCACAAAAACCGCAAGTCCTTCTTTATCATCGAGATGCCGGAGTATAAGGTACCTTCTCTCTGGTTCGCTTTCAAAGCTATGTGCGCCCGGGGCTGGGCCTATATCGTGAAGGCCGCCACCATCATCCTGCTGTGCAACACCGCCGTGCAGATCATGCTGACCTTCAGCTGGAACTTCACCGTGGCGGAGAGCGCGGATGTATCCTTCCTGGCCTCCATC
>CALXBJ010000216.1 GCA_944386515.1 uncultured Pygmaiobacter sp. | reverse complement strand
CCTCTCCCCCCGGCATATCGAGTTCCAGATCCTCGCCGACCGGCAGGGCTATGTGGTCCACCTCGGCGAGAGGGACTGCTCGATCCAACGGCGCAACCAGAAGCTGATGGAGGAATCCCCCTCGCGGGCGCTGACGCAGGAGCTGCGGGAGAAAATGGGCCGCGATGCGGTCCGCGCCGCGGCCTGCTGCGGCTACGAGGGCGTCGGCACGGTTGAGTTTGTGCTGGACGCACAGGGCAACTACTACTTTATCGAGATGAATACCCGCATTCAGGTCGAGCACCCGGTCACCGAGATGGTAACCGGCCGGGATCTGGTGCGGGAACAGATTCGGATCGCGGCGGGTCTGCCGCTCTCCTTCACGCAGGAGGAGGTCGCGTTGACCGGGCACGCCATCGAGGTGCGGGTCAATGCCGAGGACCCCGCGCGCGGCTTTGCGCCGGCGCCGGGCAAGACCGAGTTTGTGCATTTCCCCGGCGGCTGCGGGGTGCGGGTGGACTCGGCGCTCTACAACGGATATGAGCTGAGCCCCTACTATGATTCGATGGTGGCAAAGCTGATTGTCTGCGCCCCGACCCGTCTTGCCGCAATCCGACGGATGCGGCGGGTGCTGGAGGAGTTTATTCTGGAGGGATACCCCACCAGTGCGCCGCTGGCGCATCTGATCCTCTACCACCCCGACTATCTGCGGGGGGAGTACGATACCGGGTTTATCCCCAAAAATCTGGAACAGCTGCTGGGCTGGCTGCAGCAGGAGGCGAAGGAGTAAATGATCAATGACGGCTTTTCCAACCGGCGCCGCCAGCTGCTGCGGCTCAAGGTGCTGCGGGAGCGGCGGGACCCGGAAAACCGTGTCAGGACAAAGGCGGAAGGGGTCTTTTTCCCCTGCCCGGGCTGCGGAAAGGCGGTCTCACGGCGCAGCTGGTGGGAGCACCAAAACGTCTGCCCGCACTGCGGGTTTCACCGGCCGGTAGGCGCCTACCAGCGGCTGGAGCAGATCCTTGATTCCGGCAGCTTTAAGGAGCTGGATGCCGGCCTGTGCGGCGGGGACCCGCTGGACTTTGACGGTTACCCGGAAAAGCTGCGCCGGCTGCGGGAGACCACCGGCCTGCAGGAGGCGGTGGTCTGTGCCAAGGGGCGCATCGGGGGCGCGGGGGCCGTTGCCGGGGTGATGGACAGCCGCTTTTTGATGGGCAGCATGGGGGTGGCCGTGGGGGAGAAAATTGCCCGCGCCGCCAACACCGCCCGCAGGGAAAAGCTGCCGCTGATCCTCTTTTGCGCCTCGGGCGGCGCCCGGATGCAGGAGGGGATCCTCTCGCTGATGCAGATGGCCAAAACCGCTGAGGCGGTGACCCGCTTTCAGGACGCGGGCGGGCTGTACGTTGCCTGCCTGACCAACCCCACCACCGGCGGGGTGACCGCCAGCTTTGCGTCGCTGGCAGACATCACCCTCGCCGAGCCCGGCGCGCTGATCGGCTTTGCCGGGCCGCGGGTCATCGAGCAGACAATCGGCCAGACGCTGCCCGAGGGGTTCCAGCGGTCGGAATATCTGCTGGAGCACGGGTTTCTCGACGCCGTGGTTCCCCGCGCACAGCTGCGTGGGGAGCTGATTCGGCTGCTGTATCTGCACGGAAAGGGGGGAGCGCGGCATGGAGAAGCGCAGCGCGTTTGAGCGGGTCACCCTCGCACGCCATCCCGACCGCCCCGGAACCGAGGAGTATATCCGGGCGCTTTTTACCGACTTCTTTGAGCAGCGGGGGGACCGGCTGTTCGGTGACGACCCCGCGATTCTTGGCGGGATTGCGCTTTTCCACGGCCGCCCGGTCACCGTGATTGGCCAGCGGAAGGGGCACACCCGGCAGGAAAAGATGCACTGCAGTTTCGGGATGCCGAACCCCGAGGGCTACCGCAAGGCGCAGCGGCTGATGCGGCAGGCGGAAAAATTCGGCCGCCCGGTCATCACCTTTGTCGATACACCGGGCGCCTATCCCGGCCTTGAGGCGGAGGCGCGGGGGCAGGGCGAGGCAATCGCCCAGAGTCTTGCGGCGATGAGCCGGCTGCGGGTGCCGATCATCACCCTCATCATCGGGGAGGGCGGCAGCGGCGGCGCGCTGGCGCTGGCGATGGGCAACACGGTGCTGATGCTGGAGAACGCGATCTATTCGGTCCTCTCGCCCGAGGGCTTTGCCAGCATCCTCTGGAAGGATTCCTCCCGCGCACAGGAAGCCAGCGAGGCGATGCGGCTCACCGCCCGGGACCTGCTCGAGCTCGGGGTGATCGACCGCGTGCTGCCTGAGCCGGAGGAGGGGGCGCAGGCCGACCCGCAGGCGGTTTACCGGACGGTTGACGAGGCGCTCTCGCAGGCGCTGCGCGCTGCCGACCGGATCGCCTCGCCCACGGACCACCGCCGGCGCAGATACCTTGAAATGGGCCGCCGTCTGGTTGGTCAGGAGAGGGGATAAACAAGCATGGGACTGAAATTTCTTGCCACCGCACGCGCGTTGCCCGGCTGTCTGGTCACCAATGACGACCTCGCGCAGGTGATGGACACCAGTGATGAGTGGATCACTTCCCGCACCGGCATCCGGCAGCGGTATTTCTGCGCCGAAGGGGAGGGCAACACCGCGCTCGCCTTTGCGGCCTGCCGGCAGGCGCTCGAGCGGGCGGGGCTGCGGCCGGACCAGATCGCGCTCTGCCTTGCGGCGACCTTTACGCCCGACCACGCCACCCCCTCCCTCGCCTGTGAGGTGCACGGGATGCTGGGGTTGCCCGAATCGGCGCCGGCCTTTGACATCAATGTCGCCTGCACCGGCTTTCTCGCGGCGCTCGAGACCGCGCGCTGCCTGCTCGCGGGCGGGAGCCTGCAGGGCAAATATGCCCTTGTCTTCGGCTCGGAGGTCATCAGCAGGGTGCTGGACCCAAACGACCGCTCGACGGCGGTGCTGTTTGGCGACGGCGCGGGCGCGGCGGTGGTCGCGCTCAGCGACGAGCACCCGTTTGTCAGCCTGCTCGGCGCACGGGGGGATCCCGAGATTCTCTGCGCGGGGGGCAGCGGACAGGATGACCGCTATGTCCGGATGCAGGGCAGCGCGGTGTTCCGGTTTGCGACCCAGATCGTGCCCGAGTGCATCGGCGGCCTGCTCGAGCGGGCCGGCTGCACGCTGGAGGAGGTCGACTGGGTCGTCTGCCATCAGGCGAACGGGCGGATCATCGACCACGTCATCAAAAAGCTCGGCGCGCCGAGCGAAAAATTTTACATGAATATCCATCGCTACGCCAACACATCGGCGGCCAGCATTCCAATTGCGCTGGACGAGATGTGTGAAAAGGGGCTGATTCGGCCCGGCCAGCGGGTGCTCTGCGTCGGTTTTGGCGCGGGGCTTACCTGGGGCGGCGCGCTGATCACTTTTTAAAAGGAGAAGATCCATGAAACGACTCAATGAGATCCTCGGCACAGAGTTTCCCTTCATTCAGGGGGGCATGGCCAACATCGCGACGGGGGAATTCGCCGCAGCGGTTTCCAACGCCGGCGCGCTGGGGCTGATCGGCGCGGGCGGGATGAACCCGACGATGCTGCGCGAGCAGATTCAGCGCTGCCGCGCGCTGACCGACCGCCCGTTCGGCGTCAACATCATGCTGATGCACCCGCAGGCCGATGAGATGGCCCAGATTGTCGCGGAGGAGCGGGTGCCGGTCATCACCACCGGCGCGGGCAATCCCGGCAAATATGTCGGCCTGTGGAAAGAGGCCGGCGCAAAGATCTTCCCGGTGGTGCCGGCGGTCTCGCTGGCCCGCCGGATGGCGGCGCTGGGGGTCGATGGGGTCATTGCCGAGGGCACCGAGTCCGGCGGCCATGTCGGGGAGCTGACCACGATGGCGCTGGTGCCGCAGGTCGCCGACGCGATGCGGGAGTACGAGATCCCGGTCATCGCGGCGGGCGGGATTGCGGACGGCCGGCAGCTGCTGGCGGCGTTTGCGCTGGGTGCCTGCGGCGCGCAGCTGGGCACCTGCCTGCTGGTCAGCGAGGAGTGCCCGATCCACCCGCAATACAAGCAGGCGCTGCTCAAGGCCAAGGACAGCGACACCATCGTCACCGGGCGGATTGCGGGCACCCCGGTGCGGGTGCTCAAAAACCGGATGACCCGCAAATATGTCTCCCTCGAACGGTCGGGCGCGAAC
>CALXBJ010000215.1 GCA_944386515.1 uncultured Pygmaiobacter sp. | reverse complement strand
AAAGCCGTTAATCGCAACTTTAACTGCCATAATAGATAACATCCTCCTTAAAATTTGGAATTATCTATATTTTATACCACTTTGCAGAAAACTACAATAGTCTTGATAAAAAATTAACGCTCATTTTGAAGTTATTTTTTTGCGATTTGTCTTTTTTTCAGCAGTATCACTTTGCCGGCGCATTTCCTCATTTCTAAACTTTACAATCGCCGCTCCTCCGGCTTATAATGTAGAGGTAAACTTTGTCGAATTTTGTCGAATTTTCCGCCGGTTCCCCGGCGGTAGAAAAAGGCGGTGATGTCGGGATGAAAGACCAAAAAGAAGCGCGGGCGGGTCTGCCCGAAGGCCCATTTTTATTCTTTACGCAGGACCTGCTGATCGCGTCTGCCGATGCGGCCTGTACACAGCTGGCTCCCTGCCTGACCGGAGGCAGCGACGCGGTTGCCCAGCTGCTGCACGCGCGGCCCGCGCTGCTGCAGCGGCTGCGTCTGGGCGAGGGGGTCAGCCTGCAGCTGGACGCCTCCTGCACCGGCGCCGGGGCGCTGGTGCTGTCGCTGTTCCCCCGGCAGGATGCGCCGGGCTATTGGGGCGCACTTGCCTGTTCGGATACGGACCCCGCTCTGCGCGGAAACCTGACCTCCCGCCTGCGGGAACCGATCGCCGAGGTTTTCGCGCTGCTGCCGATGCTGGCCAATCAGCTGGATGCCGGGCAGGACCCCGCGGTGCTGCTGCGGCTCAATGAGTGCTGCTATCAGCTGCTGCGGGACACCAATCTCCTGTCTCTGTTTTACCGGCTCACCGCCGGGGCGTGGCACCCCTCCGAGACGGTGGACCTGCGCTCTGCCGTATCCGGGGTCTGTACCGCCGCAAAGGGGATTTTTCTGCCCGGCCAGCCCGACCTGCGGTGGGAGCTGCCGGACCGCCCGGCCCCGGTGCGCTGCCCGCCCAACCTGCTGTCCACCATGATCTGCGCGCTGCTGGCCAACGCCTACCGCTTCACCCGGGACGGCAATCAGGTCACCGTCAGCCTGACCCTGCTGGAAAAACGGGCCCTGCTGCGGGTGCGGGATGCCGGGACCGGCATCCGGCCGGAGATCCTGCCGCGGATTTTCGACCCCTTCTTCTCCGCCGACCCCTATGAGGACGACGCCCCCGCGCCCGGCGCGGGGCTGGGGCTCAGCTTTGTGCAGGCGCTGATTGGCCGGATGGGGGGCACCATCTCGGTGGAGAGCGTCTTTGGCGAGGGTTCCGTATTTGCTGTCTCTCTGCCGCTGGACACCGAGGATGGGCAGGCCACCCTTTCGAGCGCGCCGGCGGATTATCTGCTCAACCGCTATTCCCCGGTTTATCTGCAGCTCTCGGACTTCTGCCGGCTGCCGGATCCCGGCTGAGGAAAAGCCACTCTGCCAAAAGATTAAAAGCCAAGGGCGGATTCCCCTCCGGGATTCCGCCCTTGATCTTTTCTCCTTGATTCTGCTCTTTTGCCCGTCACAGCAGGTCGCTGAGCGCCGCCATCTGTTCAAGGGTGAGCTGTTCGGGACGCACCCGCTCGTCCAGACCAAGCGCAGCCACCGCCTGCTGCAGCTGCGGCTTTGGCAGCCCAAGCCCCGCGCTGATCGCGTTGACCGCCGTCTTGCGCCGCTGCCCGAACGCCGCGCGGATCACCTCAAACATCCGCTTTTCGCTGGCAGGGTGCACCGGGCTGTCAGCTCTCGGGATCAGCTGCACCACCGCGCTGGTGACCTTGGGCGGCGGGGTAAAGCTGCCGGGTGAGACGGTAAAGAGGATCTTCGGCTCCGCATAGTACCGCACCGCCAGACTGATTGCGCCGGCGCTGCGGGTGCCCGGCTGCGCGCAGATCCGCTCCGCCGCCTCCTTCTGCACCATCACGGTGATGCTCTCCACCGGCAGCCGCTCCTCGAGCAGCTTCATCAGGATCGGGCTGGTGATGTAATACGGCAGGTTTGCCACCACCGCCACCTGCAGGCCCGCAAACTCCTCCCGGATCAGCGCGGCGAGGTCCAGCTTCAACACATCGGCGTTGATGATCCTGATATTGTCAAACTCGGCCAACGTCTCCCCGAGCAGCGGCAGCAGCCTGCTGTCAATCTCGACCGCAGCCACCTTTGCCGCCCGCAGCGCCGCCTCCTTGGTGAGCACCCCGATACCCGGCCCGATCTCCAGCACGCCGAACCCGCTGTCGATGCCGGCAGCCTCCACCATCTTGGGACAGATGCCCGGGTTGACGATAAAATTCTGTCCAAACCCCTTTGAGAGGGAAAAACCGTGCCGCTCGCACAGCGCGCGCACCGTCTTGAGGTCGGTAAGATTTGGCATACTCGCTCCGTTCCCCCCGCCGCCCGCGGCAGGCGGGGCATGGTATTGCTTTTTTCAGTATAGCACATTTCGCCGCAGTTGTCCTCTTGCGCTTGCAAAATCTACTAAAATCGTATATAATAAATCCATTCAAAAAGAAGCGACGGCGGGCCGCATTTTCAAAAAAGCGGCGGGCCGCATTTTTAGGGAGTTGCTTATGGAACGCAGAGATAAGATCAATTATTATCTGGACATCGCCGACACGGTTTCCCGCCGCGGGACCTGCCTGCGGAGGAACTACGGCGCGATCATCGTCAAAAACGATGAGATCATCTCCACCGGCTATGTGGGCGCGCCCCGCGGCCGCAAGAACTGCAGCGACATGGGGGTCTGCATCCGGGAAAAGATGCAGATTCCTCGCGGGGAGCGGTATGAGCTGTGCCGCAGCGTCCATGCCGAGGCGAATGCCATCATCAGCGCGGACCGCAAGTCGATGATTGGCGCGACCCTTTACCTGTCCGGCCGGAATGTGTCGGACGGCAAGTATGTCGAGGGGGCCATGTGCTGCGGGATGTGCAAGCGGATGATCATCAACGCGGGAATCAGCCGGGTGATCGTCCGGGTGGACGACAACAACTATCAGGTGGTCGAGGTCGAGGACTGGATCAAAAACGACGAGAGCCTCGAGGGGACCCTCGGCTACTGAGCAAAACCGAGCAAAGCCAACACAGCAGGGCGGCCGTGCGGCCGCTCTGTTCTTTGTTCACACGGTGCGTTCACGCAGCGCGCGGACAGAACCAGAAAGGAAGCGGTTTGGGTGAAAACGGGATTGGTGCTGGAGGGCGGTGCGCTGCGGACCATCTTCTCCACCGGCGTGTGCGACGCGCTGCTGGACCTCGGCCTTGACACCGATTATTTTATCGGTGTGTCGGCCGGCATCGCCTACGGTGTGAGCTACCTGTCCGGACAGAGATGCCGCAATCTCGAGATCGTGACCCGGTATGCGCGGGACAAGCGCTACATGGGCTGGGGCAACCTGCTGCGACGGGATAACCGCAGCTATTTTGGGCTGAAATTCGCCTATGAGGAGATCCCGAACCATCTGGTGCCCTTTGACTACGAGGCCTTCGCCGAGTGGGGCGGTCAGGCGGAGGCGGTGGTGACCAGCCTGCGCACCGGGCAGGCGGTCTATCTGCCGGTGCCCCGCCGGGACGACCACTTTTTGCTGCTGCAGGCCAGCTGCGCGATGCCGCTGCTCTTCCCCGCCTTTGACCTCGGGGACGGGCCGGTGATGGACGGCGGCGTCGCGGATGCCATCCCGTTTGAGCGTGCATTCGAGATGGGCTGCGACCGGGTGACGGTCATCCTGACCCGGGAGCGGGACTACCACAAAAAGCCCGAGCGGCTGCAGCCGCTGATCGATCTCACCTACCGCCGCTGGCCCGCCTTCTGCGACACCATGCGCCGGCGAGCGGAGCGGTATGAGGAAGAGCGGGAAAAGCTGTTTGCCCTCGAGCGGGAGGGGCGTGCGCTGGTCATCGCCCCGAAGAGCACCGCCGGCTTCTCCCGCGTCGAGCGGGATCTTGATAAGATCCGCGCCCTCTGGCAGGAGGGCTATGATGAGGGGATGGCCCGCAGGGAGGAGCTTGCTGCCTTTCTCAAACAGCGCGGCTGACCGCTGTGCCCGCGGGGTGTGCGGCGCATCCGCCCGCGCGCCGGGTTCCCCCTTGGTCAAAATGCCGGGCGGCGCCGTTTGTCCCTTGCAATCTTTTGGGAGCGCTTGCAATCACCGCGCCGGCGCAGGGCCGCATCCTATTCCTCTGCTCAAATCCCCTTTTGGCCCTCGGGTCAAATCCACACCGGCACAAGGCGGCTTTGGCAAAACATCCGGGGATGTTTCTCTTGCAATATCGAGTAAATCTGCTATACTGATGGTGGGACCGGTAGTGGGGCTTTCCAAACCCCAGGCGCTACGCGCAGCCGGATCCCCTTTTTTATTATTCGGAAAACAGCAGCAAAGGGCCGCGGGAAAGATTCCCGCGGCCCTTTGCCCTGCCGGAGGCTGTTACAGCCCCAGCTCCTTCTTCATCTTTTCAAGCTCGCTCTCCACCGACGCATCGGTGCCGGCAGCGCTGTACTTTTCCTCCAGCGCCTTCGCCTCATCCACCGGGGCGGTGTTCAGCTGCGCCATCGCGTTCGCCTCATCCAGCATCCTGTTGGCCTTGTCCTCCATCCGGTCAAAGGCGCTCATCGCACCCGCGGCCTTGTCGGAGGCGGAGCTGACCTCATTGACCTTCTGCTGGGTCTTGGCCACCGCGACCTTCGCCTTGATCGACTCGCGCCGCGCGTTGAGGGTCTCGATGTCGCTGACCAGCTTGTCGTGCATCTGGCGCATCTTCTCCGCGTTCTCGCGGGCGGCAGCATAGGCGGTCGCAAGGCCGGCGCCGGCGCTCTCCAGCTGCTGCTTTTTGGCGATAAAGACCTTCGCATCCCCCTCGTTGCCCGCGCTGAGCGCCTTTTTGGCCAGATCGGTGTACTTTGCAACCTCGGCCTGATTCTCCTCCACAAGCCGCTTGGTGCGCGCTTCCTCTGCCATGACGCCGGCGGTCTCCTTCTTGACCTCGGCCAGATTGTCGGCCAGCTCGCGCAGATACTGGTCGATCATCTTCGCGGGGTCCTCCATCTTATCCAGAACGGCGTTGACATTGGCCTGAATGATATCGCTAAATCTCTGAAGAATTCCCATCTTAATACCTCCTGTAAATCCCGTTTTTTATCTTTACCGCCGGCAGGCGATAAAATCAAATTTTACATTCTGCAAAAAGGTCATTCGTCCTTTTCGTCCTGCTCATACTTTTTGGCCAGCTCTTCGGCCTCGCTGTCCCCAAATTTTTCGAGCGGGGTGTTCAAGATCTCGGCCGTGCGCTGATCCTCAAGGTTCTTTTGCGCCTTCGCCTTTTTCCACCAGGTAAAGGCGAGCGCCGCGACCAGCACCACGCCGGCGACCACCGCGACAACGGTCAGCACGCCGGGCCAGGGGGACTTTGTGACGGTCATGATCCGCTCGGCCGTCTTTTCAAAGGTCAGCGAGAAAAACTCCTCGTCACCGACATCACTGGTATAATACCGGTCGAGGTAATCCCGCAGGATGCCCAGCGCCTCGTCGTCCATGATCGTCTTGGCCGCACTGCCCACGGTATAGCCGCAGGTATAGCTGCCCGCCCCATCGTCACAGAAGACCAGAAGGAAGTGCGCCTCATCGGTAAACAGCTGGTCATACAGCGACTCGGCATAGCTCTGCATCGCGGCCGATGAGGGGCGGACGGTGCCGTCCACCGTATCGGCGATATAGAGATAGGGCTGCACCCCGGTCTGCCGGTAAAAGCTCTTCATCCCATCGGTCAGCCGCCCCTCATTGAGGATCCATCCGCACTCGTCGGTGTAGTAGCCGGTCTCCTCCACCGCGCCGGCCGGCAGCGGCTCCCGCTCCACCGTGGACGCGGTGATTCCGCTGTCGCCAGACGGGATCGTCCCTCCCGCAATCGGGAAGAGCACCATCACAATCACGACCAGCACCACAAACCCCGCCAGCACCGTGCCGCAGCCCACGCCGCGGCGGGGACCGCCGCCGTAATACCGGCGGCCGCCGTAATAGTTGCGGGATGTATGGATAAACACCGGCCCGCTCGAGTAGCGGCGGGAAGGGCCGCCAAAATGGCCGCCAAAAGAGCCGCCGCCCGATGATCTGCCGCTTCGTCCGCCGGAGAACCCTCCGGAAAAGCTGCCGCTGGAGCGGCCGCCGCCGGAAAAGCCGCCGCTGCGGCCACCGCCGCCACCGCCGCCTCTGCCAGATCTGCCCACAACAAAACCTCCTTTTTGTCCCAAATGGACCTTATCTTTTTCCCGCCGCGCCTTTGCCGGCCGGCGGAACCAACAGGATCTGCAGCGCTGCCGGCCCGCCGGCAGGGGCGGATGGTTCTTGCACCGCCCTGCCGGGGACCCGTTTCACTGTTTGAACTAATTAAAACACACCCCGCCCAAAAATGCAAACACCCGCCCGGACCGCTGCGGGCGGCGGCGGGCAGGCAGGGATTCAGCCGGCCATCCGCGTTTTTGAATCTTTTGAAATCTCCTGTTTTCTCTTTTAATCTCTCTTTTTCTCAATTTTTACGGAAATGGACATCCTTGTTTGGCCGAGGAGATGTGGTACAGTGCCCCTTTTTTCTTCCCCATAAAAAATTTCGGGCGCCCCCAGAGAGAGCGCCCGAAAAGGCGAAGGTTCCGCCGCGCCAAAGAGGGCCACCTTCCCGCGGCCACCCGGTGCAGCCGCCCAAAAGCCCTGCCGCGCCTTTTTGCCGCAGTTCAGCCGCAGGCGCAAATCCGCTTGATGAGGTCCTGCTTTTCCGCCTCGGGCAGGAAGGCCGCCTCGGCGGAGTAGACCAGCATCTGAATGAGGTCCTCACGCGCAAACCCCATCTCGTTGAGGCAGTGGTCATACTCGGTATCAAGGTCAATCCCCGACAGGATCATATTGTCGGTGTTGATGGTGACCCGCATCCCCATGTCAAACAACCGCTTTGCCGGGTGTTCGGCATAGCCGGGCTGGCTCTGGCACTGGACATTGCTGGTGGGGCAGATCTCAAGGGTGACCCCCTCGGCAATCGCCCGCTCGCACAGGGCGGGATCGTCGAAAATATGGTGCCCGTGCCCGATCCGCTTGGTGCCGAAATCCAGCGCGTCCCGCACGGTGTCCGGCCCCTGGCTGTCCCCGGCGTGGCAGGTAAAGGGGATCTGCAGCTCCCGCGCGAGGTCAAAGATCGGGGCAAAGTTCTTCAGCGGCACAATCCCCTCGGCGCCGGCGAGGTCCACCGCGACGACCCCCTTGCCGAGATACTCCTTTGCCAGCCGCACCGTTTCGAGGTTCTGCTCCATATTCGCCGTCTGGGGGCCGACACACATCGTGCACAGGATGATGCCGATCCCGATGCCGGGATTGGCCGCAAGCCCCTCACCGCGGCCCCGCAGCACCGCCTCAATGGCGTCCCGCTGGGTCATCCCACGGCGCAGGTGCAGCTGCGGGGCAAATCGGATCTCGGCATAGGCAAGCCCCTGCGACGCCAGCAGGCCGATCAGCTCCCGGGTGACCCGGGTCAGCGACGCGGCGTCCTGCAGGATCTGCAGCGGCAGCTCAAACCGCTTGAGGTACTCGTTGACGCTGCGGCAGTCGGCGGTGACCACAATGAAATGGCGGAACCCCTCCAGATCCTCCGCCGGCATCGGGATCCCCTGTTCCCGGGCCAGCTCCCACGCGGTCTCGGGCAGGACCGATCCGTCCAGATGCAGATGCAGGTCAATTTTGGGCAGCTGATAATGCGACATCATATTTCCTCCTCTGATCTTTTGTTTTCTCTTTTATCATACCCAAAGGCGGCGATGATGTCAAAAGCGGCCGCTTGCTTTTTCGGCACTGCGGGGCTATCCTTATAATAAAAAAGGAGAAAACCGCCGCAAGCGGCGGATGGGAGGGGTTTGCATGAAGGAGGTTCTCTGCTTTGGGGATTCCAACACCCACGGCTTTATCCCCGGCTGCGGGCAGCGCTACCCGCGAGAGGTCCGCTGGGCCGGCCGGTTGGAGGGCCTGCTGGGCGAGGGGTATCATGTGGTGGAGGAGGGGATGAACGGCCGCACCACCGCCTTTGAGGACGCGCTGCAGCCCTTTCGCAGCGCGCTGGGCTATATCGTCCCCTGCATTAAGAGCCACGCCCCGCTGGACCTGATTGTCATTATGCTGGGCACCAACGACGCCAAGGCGCGCTATGGGGTCTCGGCAGAGGAGATCGGGTTTGGGCTGCGCAGCCTGATTGCCGAGATCGAGACCTTTTTCCGGTACAACGCCGCCCGCGCCGGCAGCTGCCCCCGGCTGCTGATCGTCAGCCCGGTGCCGATGCCCGCCACCGGCGGCGACCCCGAATTCAATGACGCCTCCCTGCAAAAGCAGGCCGCGCTGGCAGGGGTCTTCCGTCAGGTCGCAGCCGAGATGGGATGCGCCTTTGCCGCGGCGGAGGATTGGATCTCCCCCTCGCTGCTGGGGGAGGATTTCTGCCATTTTTCCGCACAGGCGCACGCGGTTTTTGCCGAGCGGATCGCGCAGGAAATCCGCGCGCTGCTGGGCTGACCTCTCTCGTCATCTCGGCCGGATTCACCGTTTCCCCCATTCCGCGCCCCGCTTTTCCGTAAAAAAAGACAGCGTCTCAGCGGTTCTCGCCGCTTTGGCGCTGTCTTTTTTGCTGTAATGCCGCAACTGGGTTATTTTGAGAAAAAGCAGATCCTGCCGCCCGCCTCATCGACCTCGTACCGGAGATCAAACAGGCTGCAGAATTCCTCCGCCGTCAGCCCGATGCAGAAGCTCGCCCCCACATTGTAGTCCTCGTCGACGGTGATATAATCCAGCGGCAGCGCGCGCCCGTTCCGGGTCAGTTCGACCGAGCGGATGCCGTCCTGATAGACCATCTCCATCTCCCACCGGTTCTGCCCGATGGTCCAGCTGCTGAAAAAGCGATCTCCCTCCGCGCGCAGGCTGTACTGCCCGCCCAGCGCCCGCACATACTCCCGGATGATGAGCGGCATACTGCTGTCGTCCGAATAAAAGCCCAGATCCGACACCAGCAGATAGGAATCCCGCTCCTCGCTGTACCAGCTGTAACAATAGTGGTCGGTGGTCAGGCCGTAAGCATTGTAGGGATTTTCCGGGTCGTCGTACCGCATCTCCTCCCCGTTCAGCTCGATGCTGTCCAGCAGGCTGCGGTGCTTGTCCACGAGATACTCCTGCGGCACCTGCGGGTCCTCGATCTTTTGGTCGGCGCACAGCTGCGCATAGATGTTCGCCACCTCGTCATACAGCGCATCCCGGTCGTTTTGGCCGTTGACCGGCAGGTTGGTGATGTTGACCCATGTCGTGTTCTGCTGTGCGGCCTCCTCCGACGGGTAATAGACAAGGTGGACCGAGAGGACAGGGTTTTCGCGCAAAAACGCCGCGTCGTTGTATTCCAGCTCCGGCCGGTAGACCTCGTCCGCCGCGAGGACTGCATCGACGACCTGCCCAATCTGGGAGAACCCAGTCAGATACAGCCAGCCGTTGTCCTGCCGGCAGCGGCTGCTTGCGGCAATTTTGGCGGATGCCTCCTCATAATACAGCGCGCGGACCGCCTCAAGATAATTGCAGGAGATGCCCCGCTTGTAAAACGGGGTCTCGGTCGCGTCAAACGTGACCTGAGACAGATAGCTGTTTGCGGTGAACTCCAGCCCGCGCCCGGTGGTGCGAAAACGGTATTCCCGGTTGTTCGGCTTCTGCTGAATCAGCTCGCTGCCGAGCAGCTCATACGGCTCGGTGCAGACGCCGTCCACATATTCGAGCACCTCTTTTTCGCCGTAGATCTCCCCGTCCACACCGACGCAGCCCGCGAGCGACACCGCGAGCAATGCCGCCGCCATCAGGGCGGTTATCCTTTTCCGGTTCATTCGTTCTCCTCTGCGGGATGCCCGCTTTGCGCCGCATTTTCCTTTCCGATCAACTCGGACAGCTTTTGGGTGAGCAGCTTAAAATCAATCGGTTTGGCGATGTGGCCGTTCATCCCGGCCGCGGTGGTCTTGGCGATGTCCTCAGCAAAGGCGTTTGCCGTCACCGCAATGATCGGCACCGACGCCGCATCCGGCCGCTCGAGCGCGCGGATCTCGCTCGCCGCCTGACAGCCGTCCATCTCGGGCATCTGCATATCCATCAGGATGGCGTCAAACGCATAGGGCGCGGCCGCCTGGAACAGGTGCAGCGCCTGCAGCCCGTTGTAGGCCTGCACCACCTCCACCCCGCAGCCGGTCAGCAGCTCGGTGGCGATCTCCATATTCAGCTCGTTGTCCTCCGCCAGCAGGATCCGCCGCCCCGCGAGCTGGAACTCCTCCCCTGCTTTTGCGGACTTTTCCTTCTTGGCGGGCAGCGGCTCCCGGACCACCGTCAGCGGCAGCACCACCGTGAACCGGCTGCCCTTGCCCAGCTCGCTCTCGACCGAGATCTCCCCGCTCATCTGCTGGACAAGGCTCTTGACAATCGGCATCCCAAGGCCGGTGCCGGTCGGCGAATTCGCCGAAAAACGGGTCTCTCTGGCATAGGGCTCAAACAGATGCTCCAAAAAGCCGGGGGACATCCCGATGCCGGTGTCCTCGATGACAAACTGGTATTTGCTGTGCTGCTCGAACTCGAACTCCTCCACCCGCACCGCGACCGAGGCGCCCGGGTCGCTGTACTTGAAGGCATTGGAGATGAGATTGGTCAAAATCTGCCCCAGCCGCTGCGCGTCCCCCAGCACCATGGTGTTCTTCGCGTGGATCTCGACGGCGAGGCTCTTGTGCTCCTCCGCCGCCCGCAGCCGGAAGATCTCGGCGTTTTCCTCCACACACCGGCGCAGGTCAAACGCGGTGTTCTGCAGCCGGTTGCCGCCGTACTCCAGCCGCGACAGCTCGAGGATGTCGTTGATCAGCGCGAGCAGCTGTTTGCCGGCAAACTCGATCTTCTTCATATAGTCGTCGACCTTGTCCTGATCATCCCGGTTTTTCTGGGCAAGGCCGCTGAACCCGATGATCGCATTCAGCGGGGTGCGCATATCGTGGGACATATTGCTGAAAAAGGCCGACTTCTCCTTGGTGCTGCGGCGGGCGGTGTCCAGCGCCTCCTGCAGCAGGATCGTCTGCTGCAGCTGGCGGCGCTTTTCAAGGTCTACCTCCCTAAAGCAGAGGATCACCTCGTCCGGGTCCAGCTGCTGGTTGTACAGCGTGCGGATATTGACCCAGCGGTACTCATCCCCGAACCGGCGCTGGTAATCCCCGCCGTAGTCCGCGACCCCCTGCTTTACCCGCTGGCGGATGCTCTGCAGCGAAAAACTGCGCTCAAACTCCTCATAGGTGCTCGGCTCCACCAAGCTGCGCACCGTCTGGAGCAGCTTGCCGTACTCCGCGCGCGGGGGCAAAACCTGCTGCATATCCTGAGACTGCTTGATGGCCTCATAGACCCCGCTGGTATAGTTGACCCGGTAGACCGCATAGAAGGAATCCCCGAGGATCTGGATGGTGTTGCCCGCCCGCCGGATCCGGCGGTTTTGGAACAGGTCGCGCACCACCATGCCGGCGAGGATGACAAACAGCGTGCAGGCGATACCGCCCAGCAGATAGACGGTGAGGCTGCGGTCCCCCATCAGCAGGACGTTGCTGGGCACGGTCAGGATCACCGTCCACCCGTTGCTCATCTTGGCGTAATAGGTGCCGCGCTGGGTTCCCGTCGGATCCTCAAAAAAGGAGTCATAGGAGGTGACGGACCCGTTCTGTATCCCCTGCATCAGCTGGCTGCTGTACTGCGCCAGCGTCTCATCCGACACATCCCAGCCGGTGTTGGAATAGATCAGCGCGCCCGTCGAGTCACACAGATAGGCCGAGCTGCCCTCCGGCAGGCTGCCGGCGTTGATGCTGCTGTGGAGATTGCGCAGGTAGATGTCCATCACCAGCAGTTCGCCGCCGTCCAGCTTTTTGGCTGCCGTGATGACATTGGTGCCGGTGATAACGTCCTGATACACATCGGTGAAGATCATCGTCCCGTCCGCCGCAACCGCCTGCTGATACCAATCGGTCGCGGCATAGTCGTAGTCATCGTCCCCCTCCCACGGATTTGCCGCGACAATCTGCCCGTCAATCACCGCGTAGGGGTCGATGACATTGTCCCCCACAATCTTGGTCATTTTTTCAAAATAGCCGCACAGCCAGTTGTGGATCTCGTCGGTGCTCTCCCCTTCCTCGACCATCTCCTCCAGATACTGCCCGCCCAATTCGAGAAAACCGCGGAAGAAGTTGAGGGTCCCCTCCTCCTCGGTCGCATAGCTGTATGCCAGCGACATCCCTAAGCTGTACGCATTCTGCAAAATCTTGGTGCGCACCAAGGTGACGCTGAAGGTCAGCAGCACCATAAAAACAATCAGCAGCAGGATGCTCAGCACCGTGTTGATAGAAAGGTGCGATTGCCGTGTCTTGTGTTTCATCCGGACCTGTCACTTCCTCAATTTCCGCTTTTGCCTGCCGTTTCCCCTTGTTGAAAAAAAGGGGCGGGGCATCAATTTCATATCTACATTATAAAAATGCGGCGTTTATGCTGTCAATATGCAGCTTTTTCTTTCCCCTTTGCAGCAAATTCCGACCGGTTTTATCGTTTGACACATCCCCTGTTCCGGTGTAGAATAGGGGAGTGTATATTCTGTTGGGGCCATGCGTCTTTTCGGCCCCTTCACACCACAGAATTCTGTTAAAGATTAGGCGGTAATCAAATGGATTTTCTCGAAAAGATTTTCGGCAGCTTTTCCGATAAGGAGCTGAAAAAGATCCGTCCCATCGCGGACAAGGTCCTCGCGCTGGAGGATCACTACAAAGCGCTCTCCGACGCCGAGCTGCAGGCGGTTACCCCCGCGCTGAAGGAGCGCCTTGCCGGCGGCGAGACGCTGGACGACATCCTGCCCGATGCCTTTGCGGCCTGCCGCGAGGCGTCCGACCGGGTGCTGGGGATGCGCCACTTCCCGGTGCAGATCATCGGCGGCATCGTGCTGCACCGCGGCGAGATCGCCGAGATGAAGACCGGCGAGGGCAAAACCCTTGTCGCCACGCTGCCGGTCTACCTCAACGCGCTGACCGGCGAGGGGGTCCATGTGGTCACGGTCAACGACTATCTGGCAAAGCGCGACTCCGAGTGGATGGGCAAGCTGTACCGTTTTCTGGGGCTGAGCGTCGGCCTTGTCACCCATGAGATGGACGGCGCCGCCCGCCGCAAGGCCTATGCCTGCGATGTGACCTACGGCACCAACAACGAGCTGGGCTTTGACTATCTGCGGGACAACATGGTCACCTACAAGCAGCAGATGGTGCAGCGCGGGCACGCCTTTGCCATCGTCGACGAGGTGGACTCGATCCTGATCGACGAGGCCCGCACCCCGCTGATTATCAGCGGCGAGGGGGACAAATCCACCGACCTGTACAAGCAGGCGGACGACTTTGCCCGCCGGCTGAAGAAGAAGGTCTTTGCCGATGTCGACGACAAGGAGGAGCACGACGACGAGGTCGAGGAGGATGTCGACTACATCGTCGTCGAAAAGCAGAAGACGGTCACCCTGACCCAGAACGGCATCAAGCGGGCGGAGGCCTATTTCCATCTGGACAACCTCGCCGACGCCGAGAACATGACCATCTCCCACCACATCAATCAGGCCATCCGCGCCCACGGCAGCATGAAGCGGGACGTCGATTATGTCGTCAAGGACGGCGAGGTCATCATCGTCGACGAATTCACCGGCCGGCTGATGCTGGGGCGGCGGTTCAACGAGGGGCTGCATCAGGCCATCGAGGCCAAGGAGGGGGTCAGCGTCCAGAAGGAATCCAAGACGCTGGCGACCATCACCTTCCAGAACTATTTTAGAATGTACAAAAAGCTGGCCGGCATGACCGGTACCGCCAAGACCGAGGCGGACGAGTTTCAGGAGATCTACGCGCTGAGCGTGGTCGAGGTCCCCACCAACCGGCCGGTGATCCGCGAGGATCTCGACGACGTGGTCTACAAGACCGAAAAGGCCAAGTTCAACGCCGTCATCGACCAGATCCTCGCCTGCCACGAAAAGGGCCAGCCGGTGCTGGTCGGCACCATCAGCATCGAGAAGAGCGAGCTGCTCTCCAAGATGCTGCGCGCGCGGGGGGTGCGGGACCACGCCGTGCTCAACGCCAAGCACCATGAAAAGGAAGCCGAGATCGTCGCGCAGGCGGGCAAGTTTGGCGCGGTGACCATCGCCACCAACATGGCCGGCCGCGGTACCGACATCGTGCTGGGCGGCAACGCCGAGTATCTGGCCAAGGCGGACCTGCGCAAGGCCGGCTTCACCGACGAGCAGATCGCCGAGGCGGACGGCCACGCCGAGACCGACAACGAGGAGATCCTCGCCGCCCGCGCCGCGTTCGCTGAGGCGCTGGAAAAGCACCGTCCCGTCGTCGCCGAGGAGGCCGCCCGGGTGCGGGAGGCCGGCGGCCTGTTCATCCTCGGTACCGAGCGGCATGAGTCCCGCCGGATCGACAACCAGCTGCGCGGCCGGTCCGGCCGTCAGGGCGACCCCGGTGCGACCCGGTTCTTCCTCAGCTTGGAGGATGACCTGATGCGGCTGTTCGGCGGCGACCGGGTGCAGCGGCTGATGGATACCCTCGGGGTCGAGGAGGATCTGCCGATTGAGAACAAGATGATCACCTCGGTGATCGAGAGCGCCCAGAAGAAGATCGAGGGCCAGAACTTCAGCATCCGCAAGAACGTGCTCTCCTTCGACGACGTGATGAACCAGCAGCGCGAGATCATCTACGGCCAGCGCAACAAGGTGCTGCAGGGGGACGACGTGTCGGAGAACATCCGCGGCATGATCCGCGAGTCGATCACCGAGACGGTGACCCAGTACACCGGCGGCGACGACCCGAAGGAGTGGGATCTCTCCGGCCTGCGGGACCACTACCGCGGCTGGCTGTGCCGCTCCACCGATTTTGAATACGAGGACACCGCGCTCGCTTCGCTGCGCCGGGAAGAGGTCTGCGACTTCTTAATCCAGCGTGCCGAGGGCGTCTGCGCCGCCAAGGAGCAGAAGTACGGCAGCCCGATGATGCGGGAGCTTGAGCGGGTCGTGCTGCTGCGGGTGGTCGACACCAAGTGGATGGAGCACATCGACAACATGGACGAGCTGCGCAAGGGCATCTATCTGCGCAGCTACGGCCAGCGCGACCCGGTAATCGAGTACCGGATCGAGGGCTCCGATAGGTTCGGCGAGATGGTCGCCTCGATTCGGGAGGACACCACCCGGATGCTGCTGACCATCGAGATCCGCACCAAGGAGGAGCCCAAGCGGGAGCAGGTGGCCATTCCCACCGGCGAGGGCGCCGGCGGCACCAAGCTGAACAGCCGCGCACCGCAGAAGGTCCAGAAGATCGGCCGCAACGACCCCTGCCCCTGCGGCAGCGGCCTGAAGTGGAAAAAGTGCACCTGCAAGGAGTACCACCCCGATCTGTAAACAGATAAGAAACGGCGGAGAGACGCGCAAAAGCGCCTCTCCGCTTTTTTGCGCGCCGGCTGAGAAAACCGCGATGGCAATCCGCACCGGTTCATGGTATAATACCTTATAAGAAATCCGGGACCTGTATCCCGGAACGAAAAAGGAGACGTGGTACTTCATGCGGCAACCCAAATGGTGGCAGGACGCGGTGGTCTATCAGATCTATCCGCGCAGCTTTTGTGACTCCAACGGCGACGGCGTGGGGGATCTTGCAGGCATCACCTCCAAGCTGGACTATATCGCCTCTCTGGGGGTCGATGTGGTCTGGAGCTGCCCCTTCTTTGTCAGCCCCTGGGCGGACGGCGGCTATGACGTGGCCGACTACCGCAACATCGACCCCGCCTTTGGCACGATGGCGGACTTTGATGCGATGATCGAGGGCATCCATGCGCGGGGCATGAAGTTTATGATGGACTTTGTGGGCAACCACACCTCGGACGAGCACCCGTGGTTTCAGGCGGCGCTGCAGGACAAAAACAGCCCCTACCACAGCTATTACACCTTCCGCCCCGGCAAGAACGGCGCCGAGCCGAGCAACTGGGCCAGCATTTTTGGCGGCAGCGCGTGGGAGTATGTCCCCCATCTGGACGAGTATTACCTGCATCTCTTCGCCAAAAAGCAGCCCGATCTGAACTGGGAGAACCCGCAGGTGGTGCAGGAGGTGCTGGACATCCTGCGCTTTTGGGCGGACAAGGGGGTCGACGGCTACCGTCTGGATGCGATCAACTACCTTTATAAGGAGCCGGATTTTCCCGATGTCGAGCCGATACCGGGCAGCCGGTACGGCTTTGCCACCGAGCACTATGCCAACAAGCCCCGGGTCAACGACCATTTCAAGACGCTGCACGACGAGGTGCTCGCCCCCCGCGGGCTGACCACCGTGGCCGAGGTGGCCTATCTGGACGAGACGACCGCGCGCCAGTACGCCGACCCCGCCCGCGGCGAGCTGGATGCGCTGTACCCGTTTGACCTTTTGAACGTCGACCAGGACGGGTACGACAAATTCTCCCCGCGGCCGCTGGATCGGCCGCTGCTCAAGCGGGCGCTGGCGCACTGGCAGCAGATCATGCACGACCATGGCTGGCTGGCGCTCTTTCTGGGCAACCACGACCAGCCGCGCGCGGTGAGCCGGTTCGGCGACGAGGGGGAATACTGGGCCCGGTCGGCCAAGGCGCTTGCCAGCGCGATGTACTTTTTGCAGGGTACCCCTTATCTATATCAGGGGGAGGAGCTGGGGATGACCAACCCCCACTACACCAGCCTGTCCCAGTTCAAGGATGTCGAGGCCCTCAACGCGTTGGAGGAGGGCCTTGCGCGGGGCGAGAGCGAGGCGCACTGGCTGGAGCTGCTCAACACCCGCTCGCGGGACGGCGGGCGCGCCCCCTTCTCCTGGAGCGATGGCCCCAATGCCGGCTTTACCGCAGGGACCCCCTGGATGGACCCCTGTGCCAATGCAGGCCGGATCAACGCCGCCGCCGAGGAGGCCGATCCCGACTCGGTGCTGAACTTCTACCGCCGGCTGATCCGGGCGCGCAAGGGTCGACCGTCGGTGCTCTTCGGCAAGACCGATTTTCTGCTCTTGGATGACCCCGACCTGCTCGTCTACACCCGGACCGATGTGGAGGAACAGCTGCTCTCGGCGGCAAATCTCTCGGCGCGGGAGCGGCGCCTCGCGCTGCCCGACGGCTTTGCCGGGGCCGAGGTGCTGCTGTCCAACTGCAGCGGCCCGCTCATCGAAGACGGCGCGCTGGTGCTGCGCCCGTGGGAGAGCGCCGTGCTGCTTTGCCGCTGAAAATCATCACGAAAAAAATACCGGCGTTCCCCTCGCTTTTGTAGTGGAGGGGAACGCCTCTTTTTTCACAAAATTTTCTTTTTCCCGTCTCTTGACAAACCCTAAAAACCGCGTTATCATATTGTTCGCATCCTAACATGATTGTTTGCGTCCTAACATTTTTGAGGAGAAAAGAGGCTGCTGGATGGACCGGGAACACGACTTTGGCCTAAAGCTGAATATACTCTCGCACAAGCTGAAAAAACATCTGAACGCGGTGCTGGCAAAGCTCGGCATCACCGGCGTGCAGAGCCGGATCTTGCACTATATCCTCGTGCACAGCGAGCGCGAGCCGGTTTATCAGCGGGATGTGGAAAATGTCTTCGGCCTGAGCCGCTCAACCGCGACCGGCATCCTGCAGCTGCTGGAGCGGGACGGGATGATCCGCCGGGAGAGCGTCACCTCCGACGCGCGGCTCAAACGGCTGGTCCCGACCGAGAAGGCGGCCGTGATCGACGCGCAGGTGCTGGAGTCCATCGTCGAAATTGAAAAACGGCTGGTCGGCGGCATCTCGGCGGAGGAGCAGGCACTTTTCTTCTCCGTGATCGACCGGATGACCCAAAACTTGGACAACTGAGCTTGCGCGGCTCCTGCCGCGCGGCTTTTAGATAGATTGGGCGGCAACTGCCGTCCTGTTGAGTTTTAGAGATGGGAGAGAAGTCTATGATCAAAATTTTGGCAAAAAGTATCCGTGAGTACAAGACGCCTTCTCTGCTTGCCCCCGTATTGGTCATCGGCGAGGTGGTCATGGAGTGCATCATCCCCTTTGTCACCGCCAATCTGGTCAACCAGATCAAGGCCGGCTGTGAGATGGGCGTAATCCTCCGCTATGGGCTGCTGCTGGTGGTCATGGCAATGCTGTCGCTGGCGTTCGGCGCGGCGGCCGGTGCCTGCTGTGCCAAGGCCAGCTGCGGCTTCGCAAAGAACCTGCGCAAGGATATGTTCTACCGGATTCAGGACTATTCCTTTGAAAATATCGACAAGTTCTCGGTCTCGAGCCTTGTCACCCGTCTGACCACCGACATCACCAACGTGCAGATGGCCTACATGATGATCGTGCGCACCGCAATCCGCTGCCCGCTGATGCTGGTCTTCTCCTTTGTGATGGGCTTTGTCATGGGCGGCAAGATGGCGCTGATCTTCCTTGTCACCATCCCGCTGCTGGGCTGCGCGCTGGCGCTGGTCATCCGCAACGCGATGCCGATCTTCCGCCGCGTCTTCCGCAAGTACGACGCGCTGAACGCCTCAGTGCAGGAGAACATCCGCGGGATGCGGGTGGTCAAGTCCTATGTGCGTGAGGACTACGAGAAGCAGAAGTTCAACAACGCCGCCGAGGATGTCCGGGTGGACTTCACCAAGGCGGAGCGGATCCTCGCCTTCAACAGCCCGATCATGCAGCTGTGCATCTACATCGTGATGTCCTTCGTCCTGTCCTATGGTTCCTACACCGTTATCACCAGCCACGGGCTGGCGCTGGACGTCGGGCAGATGTCCTCGCTGCTGACCTACAGCTTCCAGATCCTGATGAGCCTGATGATGCTCTCGATGATCTTTGTCATGATCACGATGGCAACCGAGTCGGCTGAGCGTATCGTCGAGGTCCTGCAGGAGGAGAGCACCCTGCACAACCCCGAGCAGCCGGTCACCGAGGTCAAGGACGGCTCGATCGACTTTGACAATGTCAGCTTCAAATATTCCAAGCGCGCCGACCGGATGGCGCTGTCGAACATCGACCTGCACATCCGCTCGGGCGAGGTCATCGGCGTCATCGGCGGCACCGGTTCGTCCAAGTCCTCTCTGGTCCAGCTGATCCCCCGCCTGTACGATGCCACCGAGGGCAGCGTGAAGGTCGGCGGCGTCGATGTGCGGGACTATGATCTGGAGACCCTGCGCAATCAGGTCGCCGTGGTGCTGCAGAAGAACGAGCTGTTCTCCGGCACCATCAAGGATAACCTGCGCTGGGGCAACGAGGACGCCACCGACGAGCAGCTGGAAGAAGCCTGCCGTCTGGCGCAGGCGGATGAGTTCATCCAGCAGTTCCCCGACAAGTACGACACCCACATCGAGCAGGGCGGCACCAACGTGTCCGGCGGCCAGAAGCAGCGGCTCTGCATCGCCCGCGCGCTGCTCAAGAACCCCAAGATCCTGATCCTCGATGACTCGACCAGCGCGGTCGACACCCGGACCGATGCGCTGATCCGGGACGGCTTCCGCCGGTATATCCCCACGACCACCAAGATCATCATCGCACAGCGGATTGCCTCGGTGCAGGACGCTGACCGGATCGTGGTCATGGACGGCGGCATGATCAATGCCGTCGGTACCCACGAGGAGCTGCTGCGCTCCAACGAGATCTATCGTGACGTCTATTATTCTCAGAACAAGGGAGGTGCGGAAGATGCGGAATAAATACAGCTCTGGGCGTGTTACCAAGGGTGTGGTCGGCCGTCTGATCCGCACCATGTTCGGCTTTTTCCCTGTTCTTCTGCCGATTGTTATTGTCTGTATCCTCTTCAGCGCGGTGGTCAGCTCGATCCCCACGATCTTCATGCAGAATGTCATCGCCGCGGTCGAGCAGGCCGAAAAGAGCGGCGGCGACTGGGCGCTGGTCTCCGGCCGGATCCTCGGCCTTGTGGGCATCCTGATCTGCTTCTACCTGTTCAGTCTGGCCGCCAGCTTCACCTACACCCAGCTGATGGCCTTCATCACGCAGGGCACGCTGGCCAAGCTGCGGGAAAAGATGTTTGACGGGATGCAGGACCTGCCCATCAAGTTCTTTGACACCCACAACCACGGCGATGTCATGAGCTACTACACCAACGACATCGACACCCTGCGGCAGATGATCTCCCAGAGCTTCCCCCAGCTGATGATCTCCTGCGTCACCGCGCTGACCGTTCTGGGCATCATGCTCTATTACAGTGTCTGGATGACCCTGCTGGTCGTCTTCGGCGTCTTCCTGATGGTCCTTGTCGTGCGCAAGATCGGCGGCAGCTCGGCGCGGTTCTTCATCCGCCAGCAGCAGGCCATCGGCCACACCGAGGGCTTTGTCGAGGAGATGATGAACGGCCAGAAGGTCATCAAGGTCTTCTGCCATGAGGCGGAAGCCAAGAAGGACTTCGACACCATCAACGACGAGCTGTTCTCGGTCGCAGAGCAGGCCAACCGCTATGCCAACACCCTGATGCCGATCCTGCTCAACATCGGCAACCTGCTGTATGTCGTGGTCGCGATTGTCGGCGGCGTTCTGCTGCTGAGCGGTGCGCCCAACCTGAGCATCTCCGGCCTGCCCTTCTCGATCAGCATCGTGGTCCCCTTCCTGAACATGACCAAGCAGTTCTCGGGCAGCATCAGCCAGGTCTCCAACCAGATCAACTCGGTGGTCATGGGCCTTGCGGGCGCGAGCCGGATCTTCTCGCTGATTGACGAGCAGCCGGAGGCCGACGACGGCTATGTCACGCTGGTCAACGCCAAGGAAGGCCCCGACGGCCAGCTGACCGAGTGCACCGAGCGGACCAACGTCTGGGCGTGGAAGCACCCCCACGGCGACGGCACCGTCACCTACACCCGGCTGGAGGGCGATGTGCGGATGTTTGACGTCGACTTCGCCTATGAGGAGGGCAAGACGGTGCTGCACAACGTCACCCTCTATGCAAAGCCGGGCCAGAAGGTCGCCTTTGTCGGCTCGACCGGCGCGGGCAAGACCACCATCACCAACCTGATCAACCGGTTCTATGACATCGCGGACGGCAAGATCCGGTATGACGGGATCAACATCAACAAGATCAAAAAGGCGGACCTGCGCCGCAGCCTCGGCATCGTGCTGCAGGACACCAACCTGTTCACCGGCACCGTGATGGAGAACATCCGCTACGGCCGTCTGGACGCCTGCGACGACGAGTGCATCGCCGCCGCGAAGCTGGCCGGCGCGCACGACTTCATCACCCGGCTGCCGCAGGGCTATGATACCCCGCTGAGCGGCAACGGCGCGAACCTGAGTCAGGGCCAGCGGCAGCTGCTCGCCATCGCGCGGGCCGCGGTCGCGGATCCCCCGGTCATGATCCTCGATGAGGCGACCAGCTCGATTGATACCCGCACCGAGGCGATTGTCCAGAAGGGCATGGACGCGCTGATGACCGGACGCACCGTCTTTGTCATCGCCCACCGCCTTTCCACCGTCAAGAACTCCGATGCGATCATGGTGCTTGACCACGGTCGGATCATCGAGCGCGGCACCCACGACGAGCTGATTGCCCAGAAGGGCACCTATTATCGGCTGTACACCGGCGCGCTTGAGCTGGATTGAGTTCTTCCCTTATATCAGTAAAAGAGGACCTGCGCCTTCCGGCGCAGGTCCTCTTTCTCTTAACGGCAAAGCCTCTTCTGCGAGCCTGCGGTTAGATTCTCTTTTTTAGCACTTTTTTCGGCAAATAAGCTCATATTTTGTAATAAAGAAGGCGTGCAATACAAATTGTATTGCACGCCTTCTCTATTTTTCGGTTTTGCCGCTCACCTGTGTCGGATGGGAGGATCAGTTGTTCTCCATCCCGGCGGTGATGATGGACATCTTGTAGACCTCCTCGGCGTTGCAGCCGCGGGAGAGGTCGTTGATGTTGGCCGCCAGACCCTGCAGGATGGGGCCGACCGCCTCAAAGCCACCCAGACGCTGGGCGATCTTGTAGCCGATGTTGCCGGCGTTGATGTCGGGGAAGATAAAGACATTCGCCTCGCCCGCCACCTTGGAGTTCGGGGCCTTCAGCTTGCCCACCTCGGGTGCAAACGCGGCGTCAAACTGCATCTCGCCCTCGACCGGGAAGGGCAGATCCATCGCCTTCAGCTTATCTGCTGCCTCCCGCACCTTGTCCACATCCTCACCCTTGCCGGAGCCGAGGGTGCTGTAAGAGAGCATTGCCACCTTCGGGTCGATGCCGAAGAAGCTGGCGGTCTTGCCGGTCTCGACCGCGATCTCGACCAGCTCATCCGCGGTGGGGTGCAGGTTGATCGCGCAGTCGGCCATCGCGTACCGCTCCGGCTTGCCGTCGGCGCCGGTGCGGTCCATGATAAAGCAGCTGGAGACGATCTTGCTGCCCGGGCGGGTCTTGATGATCTGCAGCGCGGGGCGCACGGTGTCGGCGGTGGAGTAGGTCGCGCCGCCCAGCAGCGCATCGGCAACACCCATCTTGACCAGCATGGTACCGAAGTAGTTGCTCTTCTTCAGCGCCTTTTCGCAGTCCTCATGGGTCATCTTGCCCTTGCGCAGCTCAACCATCTTGTCGACCATCTCGTCAAAGCCGGCATAGTTCAGCGGGTCGATGATCTCGATCCCCTCGATGTCAAAGCCGCCCGCAGCAGCCGCAGCCTTGACCGCCTCCGGCTCCCCCAGCAGGATCGGGGTCAGCAGCTTTTCGGCGTGCAGCCGGCTGGCCGCCTCGAGGATGCGGGGGTCGCAGCCCTCGGTGTATACCAGCCGCTTGGGGCTGCTCTTCAGCGATTCGATCAGTTTTTCAAGCATGGGTTCTGGTTCTCCTTTCAAATCTTCCATTTTTGCGTCCTGCAGATGCGGGGCACAAGAGATTGGACCTGTGTTCCTAAACTTTATTGTAGCACGTTTCGCCCCGCGCCGCACCTAATTTCTGAAAAAAGGCAAAGATATTCTCACTTTCCTGCCCAAAAGGCCATCCGGCACAAAGACGGGGCCGGCGATCATCCGCCGGCCCCGTCTTTTTTCCTCTTTGTCAGCGCAGCATCGCGCTGTTATTGACCACCCAGACACTGTACAGGAACAGTACCTCCTTGCCCGAGGCGTCGAGATACTCCTCCAATACAGAGGAGCCCAGATACCGCAGGTCCACCACCGTGATCTCCCGATAGACGCCGCACAGCAGCGGCGCCAAGCTGGAGGCAAACGAATCACCAAACAGCACCAGCTCCCGGTCGGTCGCCGCCTGCGGGCTGTGGATGGTGACCAGCGGGCTGGCGCCGCCGAGGAAGAAATCATACCGATTTTTCCCCTCCAGCGCCTCCTCCCAGTAGACCGAGGTCTGCTCCGGCCGCTGCAGGTTCTCCACCGCGGCGCTCTCCATCACCGCATCGGTGAGCCAGTAAAACGGCTCTGTGCGGGTCCAGCCCGGCAGATAGGGGCGATAGGCGCCGACAAAGTCGTCCCCCTGCTCCAGCGTGAAGTTCTCCGGCGCAGAGAAACCCATCGTCTCCCCCAAAACTTGCAATACCGGGCCAAGCTTCTCCTGCCGCCAATGCCGGTCGGTGCGGTAGTAGTCCGAGAGGGTCAGCGCGGGTGCAAGGTCCATCCCCTGCATCCCTTCAAGATGCTCCTCCAGATAGGTATAGGCGGCGGCGTAGTCGGTGGTCGCCGGGTCGGTGTAAACCCCCTTGTCCGGCGCGATTGCCCAGTAAAAGGCAGCCGCATCAGACAGCGCGCCCTCCCGCAGCGTCTCGAGCTTGCCGCAGAACCGCGCGGCGGAATCCTCCCGCAGCGGGCCGAGCAGCTCAACCCAATAGCCATCGGCACAGGTATAGCCGCTGACAGCCGACTCCATCCGCTCGGGCAGCGCCGCCGTGCAGACCGCCGTCTGCGCGGTCAGCAGCAGTGCTGCAAGGCAGCCCGCGGCAATCCGCCGCCTCTGCGCGCCCATCAGCCGGCCAGCGCCTTGAAGTTGGCGGACAGCTGATCTGCCATCTGCTGATCGGCCATAATCAGGATCACGACGTCCCCAATCCGGTCGACGATCTTGGCCTCCGCCTCAACACAGACCCACTTGCGGGGATCGGCTTTTTCGTCCACCGCCTCGGCCAGTGCCTGCGCCTTCTCCTCGTCCTCCGCCCGCATCAGGCAGACCGAGAAGGCAATCGCGTTGATTGCCGCGTCCGAGGCAAGGCCCTCGGCATACTCCGACCGTGCGACCCCGACGTTGTACTCCGAGTTCTCCTCGGTCAGCTCCTGCTCCATCGTCATCGGCATCTCCGAGATCCCGTCATAGACCTTGGCGAGGATCTCCTCAAGGGAACCCTCCAGCATCACCGTTCCCGCCGACGAGCTGGAGCCGCTCTGGCCGCAGCCCGCAAGGAGGGAAAACGCCATCAGGGCGCTCAATGCAAAGGCAAGTATTCTCTTCATATCGTTACTCCTTTTTTGTTTTCCGCCGGATTTCGGCGGCAAAGCGAGCCATTTGACCCTTGTGGTCCGGCCCGGTGGTTATTATACCAAAAAAGCCCTGCAGAATTCAACCCGCCCCGCCGCATCTAAAAGAGGAGGGGAACACTCCCCTCCTCTTTTTTGCCTTTCGGCCGATGATCTTCTTGAATCTGCCCCTTATACAGGGGTCGTGCCCCCCAAAAAGGCGTAGCTAAATTAGAAAGCGGCACCAAAAGAGATGCGCTTTCCCCGCTTTGCTTTTTGGGCGGTGCTCACTCCGCTTTTTTCTGCCCGTCGACATTCTGCCGCGCGTGGGCGAGCAGGCACTGGAAGGTCTCCTCGCTGATGTCGTGCTCGATCCGGCAGGCATCCGCCGCCGCGACCTCCTCGCTGACCCCCAGCCGGACAAAGAACGCCGTGAGCAGCTTGTGGCGGGTGTAGACCCGGTCCGCCACCTCCTGCCCCGCTGCGGTCAATGTCAGGAATCCCTCGGCGTCCGCCTTGACATAGCCGGACTCCCGCAGCTTTTTCATTGCAATGCTGACGCTCGCCTTGGTATAGCCCAGCTCGTTGGCGATGTCAATCGACCGCACCAGACCCTTGCGCTCGTGCAGGATCAGGATTGTCTCCAGATAATCTTCCGCTGATTGATGTATCTGCAAATCTATTCACCCTTCCTCTTTTCTCTTTTAATTTATCATATTAAGCCGGGTTAATCAAGCACAGCACGGCCTCATTCCTTGGTCCGCACCATGCTGGGATAGATTTTTGCCAGCTTTTCATCCGGATATTTCTCATCCATCAGCTGCTGCCAGCCGCTGGTGGCGGGCACCCCCTCATACCGCTGCGCCTGACGGAAGACCGCCATCCCGCTGACCAGCGTGTTCGCCAGCATAAAGACGACCAAAATCCAGCTGATGGTCACCCCGTATACCCGGGAGACGTGCCGCTCGATCCAGCCGTTGAGCCGGGGATAGATCTCCTTGATCCAGATCAGTGCCAGTATCCCCCAGAACACGCAGTACAGCAGGTTGATGCGGCCGTTGAGGTTGAACGGATAGTCGGAATAATCCCACGACACGGTGCCGAGGACCGTCTCCTGCAGCCAGCTGCAGAGGTACTCGAACGCGCCGCCCAGCACCGCGCCGCCCAAAAAGATCCACCGGTCGCTCCTGCCGATGAAGGGGCGCAGGAAGATGGTCAGCAGCACCGCCCCGATCCCGTAAATCAGGTTAAAAGGCCCCCAGACCAGACCGGTGCGCTGCATCAGCTCGCCGCTTCGGACCAGACAGAAGACCGTCTCGATCACCACCCCGAGGAAGCAGCAGAGGAAGAACATCCAGAACAGCTTGTAAAAGTTCAGCCCGTGGGCAAAATGCCCCGGCACCCCCTCCAGATCCCGCGCGATTGTCTCGGCATGGCGCTGCTCCCGCGCCAGTGCGACAGCCTCCTTGCGGTCGAGCTGTTCCATCTTGCGGCGCAGCCGCTCCCGTTTTCTGCGATAGTACTCACTCAGGGTCATCGTTTTCTCCTTTGATCTGCGCCCCTCTTTTGACGGGCGGCTTGTATTTTAGGCCGGGTCACAGCCCGGCTGCATCCGGCCGTGGGATCAGTGGAACAGCTCCCACAGCTCGGCGAATGCCTCGCGGTAATCCTTCGAGCGGGCGGTCGGGTTGCGGCGCAGCTGGCGGAACGCACGGCGGTACATCCGGTCGGTGCGGGAGACCAGCGCCTGCAGCTCGTGCTCGATCTCCTTCAAGCCGGCCTTCAGCTCGGGGCGGTCGCCCGCAAGGGAGAGGGCCTCCAGCTTTTCGCGCAGCGCGTTCAGGTGGTCGGTGCGGCGCGCCCGCGCCTGCTGCAGCGCCTGCCGGGCGCTCTTCCAGCTTTCGGTCAGCCGGCTGCGCTGCTCCTCATGCCGCCGTCGCCGGTCGTCGGCAGCCAGCACCGCCGTCGCCTCGGCCAGACGGCGCACCCGCTCGACCCGCTGCAGGCTCTCGCTGAGCTTTTCCAGCAGCAGACGGGTGTCCAGCGCGGCCCGCACCGAAAAGCCGAGGTCCACTGCCAGCACCGCGGTGAGCAGCCCCGCCAGCACCAGCGCGGCCAGCGCGGGGATCCGGCCGACAAGGCGCGCCAGCGGCGGGTGGATGACCCGCACCAGCAGCACCGAGAACACGCCCCAGCAGAGGGACGCGGCGGCGCAGATGTAGCCGTCGAGATTGAACCGAGATTGGCTGTAATCCCAATACCGCAGATGGAAGATCCGCTCCATCAGCCAGCCGGTGCAGTATTCCAGGATCGTCGCGCCGATCATCCCCACAACGAACACCAGCGGCAGGCTGTGCTGCACCGATTGGGTACACAGCAGGATCGACAGCGCGCCAAACCCATAAATCGGCAGAATCGGCCCCACAAGGAAGCCGCGGTTGACCGGGCGGCGCTCCCGCACCGACACCAGACAAAATTCCCAAACCCAGCCGAAAAATCCGTATGCAAAAAAGAATAACACCCACTGTGGGAGTGTGCCGTAGTCCATTGAAAACGCCTCGTTTTTCTCTTGTGTATGCCGCCGCCGGGCAGGTTATGCGCGGCGGGGTGTCCCCTCTGCGGCAGCTGCGCAAAGGTCAGCGCAGCTCCTGCAAAAAGGCGCCGACCTGCTCCATCGCCTCCCGCGCTTCCCGGATGGGAAAGGTCTGGAACAGGTGCCACATCCCCGGCCAGCAGCGCAGCAGGCAGGGTACCTGCGCCTCGTCCAGCGCCTGCTTGAGCCGGACCGAGTCGTCCCGCAGCATCTCGACCTCCCCCACCTGAATCAGGGTGGGCGGGAAGCCGGCCAGATCCCCGAACAGGGGGGACAGCTCCGGCGCGGCGTAGTCGGGCGCATCGGGCGCATAGGCCTGGCGGGCCAGATGCAGGTATTCCATCGAGACGATGGGGTCCTGCCCGTCCATCTCGGCGCAGGAGCCGCTGGTCGCGGTCATATCGGTCCACGGGGAGAAGAGTACCAGCCGCCGGGGCAGCAGCCGCTTTTCCCGCTTGAGCCGGGCGGTCAGCTCCAGCGCGAGGTTGCCGCCCGCGGAATCCCCCACAAGGATGACCTCGCCCGCGCCGTAGCCGCGGTACATCAGCAGGTTCCAGACGGTCATCGCATCGTTTAGCGCGGCGGGATAGGGATCCTCCGGGGCAAGGCGGTAGGCGAAGGTCAGCACATTGCAGCCGGTCGCCGCGGCCAGCTTGGAGGCGAGGATCCGGGCATAGCCCAGACTGCCGCTGGTATAGCCGCCGCCGTGGCAGTAGAGGATCACCGGCCGGGGCGGGTGGCTGTGCTGCGGGATTGCCCACGCCATCGGGATCTTTTTGTAGCGGAACGGCTTCCAGTGAAAGCCCCGCTCCGGCGTGATCAGCCGGCCCAGCAGCTCCTGATTGCGGCGCTGGCGCTGCAGCGCCGCGAGGTCGCCCTCCGCCCCCATCGAGAAGGAGTGCATCGCCTTGAGCGCCCGCAGCATCGGCTGGGTCTTGGCCTCCGCGTCCGGCCCGGTCGCCTCCTGCGCCTGCAGCTCCTCCGCCGCCGGGGAAGGCTGTTCCTCCCCCTTTGCGGGGGCGCTTTTTTTGAGAAAACGGTCGAGCATCTCACTCATCTCGCTCATGCGGGGTCCTCCGTTTCGCTGCCGGCCCTGCGCCCGCTTTGCGCATCGCTGCGCGGGCTGGGCCGAAAAATCCCTTCGGAACATCGGGTGCGCCGATAAACAAAAGAGCCCCGGGGCGGACCGCGCCGCACAGGGCCCCCTTGCCTGCCAATGGCTTTGTCTTACTTTTTCTCGCTCTGCTGCGGGACGGGCGGCATCGAGAGCATCGAGAGCAGCTCCTGCGCGCGGACCGTCGCGCTGTAATAAAAGCCCTGCTGATAGTCGCAGCCGAACTCCGCCAGACGCTCGCGCTGGTTGTCGCTCTCGACCCCCTCCGCGATCACCTTCATGCCCAGCTTGTGGGCGATGTCGATCAGGCCGGCAATCGCGGCGGTGCAGCGCTCGTCATTTTCCATCTGAAGGATGAACAGGCGGTCGAGCTTGAGGACGCTGACCGGCAGGTTGAGCACATTGTTCAGGCCGGAATACCCGGTGCCGAAATCGCTGAGCACCAGCTCGACCCCCATCTGGGCGATCTTTTCCATCATATAGGCCATCTGGGTCAGCCCGTTCGCGATCAGGGTCTCCTCGTTCAGCTCCAGCGCCAGTTTCTCCGCCGGGATGCCGTACTCCTCCAGCAGGTCGGCAAGCTCACAGTCAAAATTCGGCTGCAGGAACTGCACCGCCGACACCGGGACGGCAATCGTCTCAAACGAGCGGCCGGCGTCCAGCAGGTCCCGGATCATCTGGCAGGTGTGGCGGATGGCGTAGAGGTTGAGCGCGCAGGCAAGACCGCTGCGCTCGGCAATCGGCAGCAGGGTCGCCTCGCTGACCAGGCCGTAGTTGTCCGAATAGAGCCGCACATAGCTCTCGGCACGGGTGTAGCGGTGTGCCTCATACATCACCGTCGGGCGGAAGCAGACCTCGAGGTCGGGGTCGTCCGGGGTCGCGAGGGCGTTTTTCAGCCGGGTGGCAATCGCCTTTGTGCGGGCCAGCTTTTCCCGCAGCGCGCTGTCATAGACGGCCATGCTGTTCTGCCCGGTGAGATAGGCCTCCCGCACCGCGTCCTCCAGCGCGTCGAGCGGCGACTCCGCACCCGGCGCCGCCAGCGGGGGCAGCAGCGCGCCCAGCGACATCGCGCTGACAAAGTCCATGTTGCCGATGCGCCAGGTCTCGTTGAACCGCTCGCAGATTGTCTCCGCGGCCTGCTGTGCGGCGAGGTAATCGGTGTCGGAGAGCAGCACCAAAAAGTCCACGCCGCCGCAGCGCTCTACCGCGGCGCCGGGGAAGCTGCCCAGATAGGCGCTGACCTCCCCCAGCAGCAGGTCGCCGTAGTGGCGGCCGAAAATATCATTGAAGTTCTTAAAATCAGACAGGCTGACCAAAAATGCGGCGGTGTTTTTCGCCTGCGGGGTATCCAGCAGCTGCTCCAGCGCCGCGGCACAGGCCGCACGGTCGGGCGCTTTCAGCAGGGTGTTCCGTTCTTCGTTCATCTGCACTTCCTCCAATTGCTCAAGATCCGCCCGCCGGCACAAACGCCTGAGGGGCGGCAGGCGGAACAAGGGCGCGCTGCCCCGGCCGCCGCAATCCGCCGGCATTGGGCGGAAAAGTCACTTTCCCTGACACAATGATGCCGGCACTTTGTCTTATTATAACTTTTTCCGCCGCTTTACTCAATAAGTTTTCGCGCTTTTCCCTCCGGTTTTTGAAAAATTCAACCTTTATCCTGCTTTGCATCTGCGCTGAAACAGGAAGGCGCCAGAGCCTATTTTCGGCGGCGGCACAAACGCCCCTCCGCCCGCACGGCGGCACAGACCCCGGCATCGGCGGCAGCGGCAGCCGCCGTGGTGGCTGCCGGTAGCCCCGCGCAGATCCCGCGCAAATTAGGACCGGCAGTTGCTTGACCGTTTTCAGCGCCGCATCTTTGCGCAGATCCCGCGCAGAGCAGGATCGGAAAAAACGCAAAAAAGAGCAAAAAGGACGGAGGCGAGAAGCCTCCGTCCTTTTCCTATCGTGTTACAATCGGGACGTCAATCGCGGTGATCTTTTCAGATCTCCTCGTCCTTCTTGCGCTTTTTGAACAGGCCCAGAGCGGCGCCGGTTGCCAGCAGGAATGCGCCCAAGCCGCCGGCGATACCGCCGCGGGAACCACTGGTGGTCGGCAGGTCACCCAGCGGGGTGTTGTCGTCCAGAATGGTGTACAGGCCTCTTCTTCTGCTGCTCTTGCCGGGCAGCGCGCCGAGCGGGGTATCCGGGTCCTCGATCACGACCGGCGGGGTCCCCGGGGTTACCGGCGGGGTCACCGGGGTTACCGGCGGGGTCGGGGTCGGGGGCGGGGTCGGGGTGGTGGAACGGGTCTCCGCGTAGTAGTTGACCACAACGCGGTAGACATAGCCCGCCTCAAAGAGGAAGTTGCCGTTCGCATCAACCGCAACCTCGGTCTGCGCACCGGTGGGGATCCCGAGCAGGGCAGCGATCTCAGCCTTGGCGGCTGCGTCGCCGTCGATGGCCTTCTGGGCCAGATCGTCGGCGGCCTTGGCCTTGTCATAGGCATCCTGCGCGTTGTTCAGTGCGGCAAGATAGCCCTCGGCCACGATCTTGCGGTTTTTGGCATCGGCCAGCTTGGCCTCCAGCGCCTCGAGATCGGCGTCGTACTTGAGCTGTGCCTGATAGGTCACATCCGCCTCAACCGCGTCCTTTGCAACGGCAACCGCCTGCTCCGCATCGGCGGTATTGGGCTTGCCATCCGGATAAGCCTCCAGCAGTTCGGCGCTCATCTTTTCGATCTCAGCCAGCAGGGCATCGTTCTCTGCTTCCAGCGCCTTGATCTCGCCGTTGTCGCCCTCGAGGTCGATGATCCGCTGGTTGTTGTCGGCATTGGCCTTGACAGCCGCATCGTATGCGGTCTTTGCATCGGCCGCCGCCAGCTCTGCATTTTTCAGAGCGGCAACTGCGTCCGCATAACCCGGATCTTCCTCGTCCATGCCGCTAAGCGCTTCCTCCGCTTTGGCAAGACTTGTTTCCGCGTCATTCAGGGCCACCCGCTTCGCATTCTCCTCCTCCGCCAGAGTGGGAGCATTGTCCTTGCACGCATCCAGTTCAGCCTGCGCTGCGGTCAGTGCAACCTGCTTCTCGGTCTGCTCGGCCGACTTTGCACCCAGAGCAACCTGTGCGTCGTCATACGCCGCCTGCAGCGCCTTCAGCTCTTCGAGCTCGGACTCCGCCTCAGCCAAAGTGGCCCTCAGCGCGGTCAGCTCTTCGCTGTCCGCCGGGCGCTCGTCCAGATTGGCAATCTCCGCTTCGATGGCGGTGATATCCGCGAGCGCCTTGTCAAGGTCGAGCTGCGCCTGAATGATCTCTTCGCCGGTATCGCCGTCGACCGTCACGCCGGCATCGGAATTCGCCTTGTCAAGCGCCGCAATCGCGGCATCGAGCTGGGCGGCGGTATCGGCCTTGTAGTTTGCCAGAACGTCCGCGGCAATCTCCAGCGCGGCACGGTAGACCTTATAGCCGGTCACCGCATAGTCTCTGCCGCCGTTGTTGGTCTTGAACAGATCCGAGACCTTGATGGAGCTGCCGTCGGCAGGATCCTGACTTGCCTTGTCGGCTGCGTTGGTCGAGCCGGTCAGGTTGCCGTCAAGATAGGTGTTGTAGGTGTAGTTGTGGTCGATGTTCATGCTGCCGTCGAGCGCCATCGAGCGGTAGAACACCTTGATGGTGTCGCCGTCGACAACCAGAATCGGCTCGGTGGGCTGGCTGCTGATATAGTAGCCGGCGCCCAGCTTCTCGAGATAGGCGTCGATGCCGATCTCCTCGCCGTTCTCGACGAAGACGGTGACATCCTCACGGG
>CALXBJ010000214.1 GCA_944386515.1 uncultured Pygmaiobacter sp. | reverse complement strand
TCAGGCGCAGAAGATCATCGAGCTCAATCAGGGGATGTTGGAGGCGCTGTCCGCCGCAATCGAGTTCCGCAACGGCGAATCGGGCGAACACGTCCACCGCATCCACGACATCACCGAATTCCTTCTCACCCACACCCCGCTGGGCGAGGGGCTGAGCAAGGAGGACATCGAGAGCATCGCGCTGGCTGCGGTCATGCACGACGTGGGCAAGATCGCTATCCCGGACGCGATCCTCAACAAGCCCGGCAAGCTCACCCCCGAGGAGTATGAGGTCATGAAGACCCATACGGTGCAGGGTGAACAGCTGCTCGAGAAGATCCCCCAGCTGCGGGAGCACAGGACCTACCGCTATGCCTGCGACATTGCCCGCCACCACCATGAGCGCTGGGACGGCCGCGGCTATCCCGACGGGCTCAAGGGGGACGAGATCTCGATCTGGGCACAGATCGTCTCGCTCGCCGACGTGTATGACGCGCTGAGCTGTAAGCGGGTGTACAAGGACGCCTTCCCGCGGGAAAAGGTGCTGCAGATGATCCGCGACGGGGAGTGCGGCGTCTTCAACCCCGCGCTGCTGGACTGCTTCTTCGCGGTCGAGGGGGAGCTTGCAAAGCTGTACGACAAGAACAAGGGCAAAGAGGAAAAATAAACTGCCAACACCGCCCGCAAGACGGGCGAGGAGGGAAAATAAGATGGATATGGAAAAAAGAGCACAGCTTACCGCCGCAGGGATTGATCTGGACAGCGCGCTGGAGCGGATGATGGGCAACGAGGCCCTGCTCGAGCGGTTTCTCAAGCGGTTTCTCGACGACGCCAACTACGGCCGGCTGGCCGCGGCAATCGATGCCGGCGACGCCGAGGCCGCGCTGACCGCCTCCCACACCCTCAAGGGGGTGTGCGGCAACCTGTCGATGCAGCGGCTTTTTGACCTTTTGACCCGTCAGGTGGCCGCGCTGCGCGCTGATGACTTTGCCGCCGCGCGCGACATCATGCCCGAGATCACCGCCGCCTATGAGCAGGTGACCGACGCGATCCGGAGGGCCTTTTGAGGTGAAAACAGAATACCGCCACCCCAAAAGCCCGCCGCGGCTGCGGCTGGTGCTCTCCCGGATGCGGATGGGGCTGATCGCCTTTGGGCTGCTGTTTGTCCTGATCCTCGTCAGCCTGATGGTGATCCGCACCGCGCTTTTGCGCAACGCGCAGGAGAGCGGGACCGCCATGGCGCGCAACCTCGCCGCGGAGGAGCAGAGCAACCTCTCGGTCTACCAGACGCTGCTCTCCTTCGGCACAGCATCCATCGACCTGAAGCTGTCCGAGGGCGCTTCCGCACAGGACCTGCAGGACTGGATGGCCCTCTTTTACGGCCGGCTGGAGTCGGTGCTCGGGTCCGGGACGGTGGACCCCTATCTGGTGCTGGACGGGCAGATCATCGCGGCAAACCTCTGGGAGGGGGATGACGCCTATGACGCCACCTCCACCGATTGGTACCGGCAGGCTGCCGCCGCGGACGGGCAGGTCATCTTTACCAGCCTTTACATCGATGCGGTTTACGGCAAACCGGTCATCACCGCCGCCCAGCACTGCAAAGGGGCAAACGGTGTGCTCGCCTTTGACATCTTTCCGGAGAACTTTAATTTTCAGTTTACCGAGCTCTCCCTCTCGCAGGGGAACTCTTTTTTCCTGTGCGATGCGAGCGGCGCGCTGATCTGTCAGCAGACCGAGCTGGACTGCTCCGAGCAGGAGCTTGCCGCCTACCTGTCGGGAATTGTCGAAAAGATCAATGCGGGAGAGCTTGACAGCTACCGCGACCGGATTGTCGATTTCAACGGGGACAACCGCGCGGTCTATTACGCCCGGATGGAGAACGGCTGGCTTGCGATTGTGACCGTCTCCTACGACAACATCTTTGCGAGCCTGAGCTGGTTTTACATTGTCTCGGGCATCCTGCTGCTGTTTTTCCTTCTGGCTTCTCTCATCGTCATCTGGCGCGAGACCTGGTACAACGTCCGGATCATCCGCACCAATGAGACGGTCCGGGTGCTGGGCAACTCCTACTATGCGCTCTACCGCATCGACTTCAGGGCCAACCGGTATGAGATGATAAAAGGCTCCGACTATGTGCGCGCCCGGCTGCCCGAGCAGGGCAGCTATGACGAGCTGCAGCAGGTGCTCAGCGAGATCATCGAGCCGGATGCGCAGGAGGACTATATGCGCAGCTTTTCCCGCGAGGGGATTCAGGATCTGGTCCGCCGCCGGGTGCGGGATTTCGGCGGGGATTTCCTGCGCCGGTTCGGGGAGGAATACCGCTGGGTCAATGTGCGGCTGCTGTTTGACGAGTCCCTCGCCCCCGGGGAGGTCGTGCTCTGCTTTAGGGAGGTCGGCAAGGAAAAGCAGCGCCAGCTGCAGGAGCTTCGGCTGCTGGAGGACGCGCTGGAATCCGCCCGCCGCAACGAGGCGGCGCAGCAGTCCTTCTTCAGCAATATGTCGCATGATATGCGCACCCCGCTCAACGCGATCATCGGGCTGAGCGACCTTGCGGCCCAGCACGCCGAAGATCCCGCCCAGATGCGGGATTACCTGCAAAAGATCAACCTCTCCAGCCGTCAGCTGCTGGGGCTGATCAACGACATTCTGGATATGTCCCGGATGAGTCAGGGCAAAATGGTGCTCGAGCATCAGCAGTTTGACCTGCAGGAGGAGATTTCCCAGTGCCTTGAGGGATTCCGCTTCCAGGCAGGCAGCGAGCACAAACAGCTGACCGCCGACTTCGACCTGAAGGAGCGCGCCGTCGTGGGCGACCCCTTCCGGTTGGTCCAGATCCTCAACAACCTCCTGTCCAACGCCTTTAAATTCACAGGCGAGGGCGGGAAGATCTCGCTGTCGGTGCGGCAGCTCGAGGTCGGGGAGGGGGATTTCCCCAAATACCGGATCACCGTCTCGGACACCGGCGTCGGGATGTCCGCATCCTTCCTGCCGCATTTGTTTGAGCCCTATTCCCGCGAGACCCGCTTTGGCGCCAAGCAGACGGTCGGCACCGGCCTCGGGATGCCGATCACCAAGAACCTCGTCACCCAGATGAACGGCGAAATCCATGTGGAGAGCGCGCCCGGCAAGGGCAGCACCTTCACCGTGACCCTGCCGTTTGAGGCGGCGCAGCTTCCGCAGCAGCAGGCGCCCGCGCCTGCCGCGCAGCAGGACGTCCCCCTCTCGCTGGAGGGGCTGCGGGTTCTGCTCGCTGAGGATAACGAGGTCAATATGGAGATCTCCACCGAGCTTTTGTCGATGAACGGGGTCGAGGTGGTGCAGGCGTGGAACGGGCAGGAGGCGGTGGACCTCTTCGCCGCGTCCGAGCCGTATGGGTTTGACGCTATCCTGATGGATATGCAGATGCCGGTGCTCGACGGCTGCGGGGCGGCGCGCCAGATCCGCAAAATGGATCGGCCGGACGCCGCCGCGGTGCCGATTATCGCCGTCACCGCCAACGCATTTGCCGAGGACATCGCCGCCACCGATGCCGCCGGGATGAATGCGCATATCTCGAAGCCGATTGATTTCGGGCTGCTGTGCGGGACACTGCAAAAATTGATTCAGAAAGCCAAATCTGGGGGCGGTAAAGAATGAATCTCAAGGCAAAGACCAACCGCTATCTTCTGCGCGGGCTGGCGGGGCTGCTCTTGCTCTGTCTGGCGGTTTTCGGGTGTCTGGTCACCCTGATGCTGCAGCTGAGCAACCGGACGCTCAATCAGGTCGGCGAGCTGTATATGGGCGAGATGAACCGCCAGATGCAGCTGCACTTTGAATCGCTGGTCAACCTGCAGCTGGATCAGGTTGAGAGGCTGGTCCTGCGCACGCCGCCCGAATCCATCCCGACCTACGGCGAACAGCTGCAGCAGGAGCTGACCGACGGCGCGGCGGAGCGCGGCTTTCCCTATCTCGCCCTCTATTCGGCACAGGGCAACGAATACGTCATCTGTGGGGAATCGGTCTCGCTGCACAGCAAGGATGCCTTCCTCACCTCGCTGAACAACGACGAGAAAAAGGTCGCCAGCGGGACCACCGCATCGGGGAAGGACCTCTTTTTGTTCGGTGTCTCGGTGGGTTACCCGCAGTCGGTCGGCTACCCGCTCCCGGACGGCGAGCATTGCACCGCGCTGGTTGCCGGCCTGCCGCTGGACACGATTACCCAGACCCTCTCGCTGGGGGTTGACGAGTCGTTCGTCTTCTCCCACATCATCGAAAAAAACGGCGCTTATATCGTCGAGAGCGGGGGGCTGTCCTCTGGCAGCTTTTATGACTGGGTGCTGAGCTGCCGCTTTTCCGGCGCCGACCCGCAGGAGATTGTCCGCCAGATGCAGGAGGCCTTTGCGGAGGGGCAGCCCTACGCCGTCGCCGCCGAGGTGGATTCCCAGCAGCGGCACCTGTACTGCAGCGCCCTGCCCTACTCCGACTGGGTCCTGGTCACCATCATGCCCCGCGGCCCGCTGGACGAGGCAATCGGCGCCCTCGGCTCCCTCCAGACCCTTGCCGCGCTCTGCGGCTGCGCGGTGCTCGTGCTCGCGCTGCTGCTGATCTTTTGGGGGTATTACCGCCGCTCGCAGCAGCAGCTCAAGGAGCTGGAAAAGGCCCACTGGGAAGCCAAGCGGGCCAGTCAGGCAAAAAGTGAATTCCTCTCCAATATGAGCCATGACATCCGCACCCCGATGAATGCGATTGTCGGGATGACCGCGATTGCCACCGCCCACATCGACAGCCCCGCACAGGTGCAGGACTGCCTGAAAAAGATCTCCCTCTCGAGCAGGCATCTGCTCGGTCTGATCAACGACGTGCTGGATATGTCCAAGATCGAGAGCGGCAAACTGAGCCTCAACATCGCGCCGCTCTCGCTGCGGGAGACGATGGAGAGCATTGTCAGCATCGTCCAGCCGCAGGCAAAGAGCAAGCAGCTGCGGTTTGACATCATCGTGCAGAACATTCAGGCCGAACAGCTCCTCTGCGACGGGGTGCGGTTGAATCAGGTCCTCCTGAACCTGCTGTCCAACGCGCTCAAATTCACCCCCGAGGGCGGCTCGGTCACCGTTACGGTCTGCCAGCAGGACTCCCCCCGCGGGGCAAACTGGGTGCGCACCCTGTTTGAGGTAAAGGATACCGGCATCGGGATGTCGGCGGAATTCCAAAAGAAGATTTTCGACTCCTTTGAGCGGGAGGACAGCCGCCGTGTGCAGAAGATTGAGGGCACCGGCCTTGGCATGGCGATCACCAAATACATCGTGGATATGATGCAGGGCGAGATCACGGTGACAAGCGCGCCGGACAAGGGCAGCTGCTTTGTGGTCTCGCTGGATCTCGAGCGGATCCCCGAGGAGCTGCCGGACCGGCCGCTGCCGGCCTGGGAGCTGCTGGTGGTGGACGACGACGAACAGCTCTGCCGCAGTGCGGCCGATGCGCTGCGGGAGATCGGGCTGCAGCCGGAGTGGGTGCAGGACGGCGCACAGGCGGTGGAGATGGTCTGCCGCCGCCATGCAGCGCACCGCGATTACCACATGGTGCTGCTGGACTGGCAGATACCGGGGATGGACGGCATCCAGACCGCCCGCGAGATCCGGCGCGCGGTCGGGGACGGGGTGCCCATCCTGCTGGTCTCCGCCTATGACTGGAGCGAGATCGAGGAGGAGGCCCGCAGCGCCGGGGTCAGCGGCTTTTTGTCCAAGCCGCTCTTCCGCTCCACGCTGTACTACGGGCTGCAGAAGTTCGCCGACCCCGCCGTGGCCGAAAAGGCGGCCGCCCGGCGGGAGGGGCCGCTCTACGCCGGCCGCAGGCTGCTGCTGGCGGAGGACAACGACCTCAACTGGGAGATTGCAAACGAGCTGCTCTCCGCGCAGGGCTTTGTGCTGGACCACGCCGAAAACGGCAAGAGCTGTGTCGAGCAGTTCCTCGCATCGGCGCCGGGCTGGTATGACGCGGTCCTGATGGACCTGCGGATGCCGGTCATGGACGGCTATGAGGCGACCCGCCACATCCGGGCCGCAGCGCGGGAGGACGCGCTGCGGATCCCGATCATCGCGATGACCGCCGACGCCTTCTCGGAGGACATTCAGCGCTGCCTTGACTGCGGGATGAACGCGCATATCTCCAAGCCGATCGACCTGCCCGAGCTGCTGCGGCTGCTGCAGCGGTACCTGGCCGACGCCGATGCCGCAAGGGCCGGTGGCCCGGAAAAGGAGGGAGGTGCCGGCAGATGATAAAGGCCGATCTGCACCTTCACTCAAACCAGTCGGACGGCAGCTGCACCCGCGAGGAGATCTTTGCGCGCGCAGTGCAGGCCGGGCTGACCCACCTGTGCTTTACCGAGCACGACGACACCCGTTTTTTTGCGCAGGCGGCCCGCCTCGGGCAGGCGGCCGGCATCCGGGTCCTGCCGGGGGTAGAGATCTCCGCCTTTGACGAGGCGCTGGGCAAGCGTGCCCACATTCTGGGCTATTTTTATCAGACAACCGAGCCGATTGAGGCAGTCTGTGCCCCGGTTCTGCGCCGCCGGCAGGAAAACTGCCTGTGGCAGATCGAGCAGCTGCGGCTTTTGGGCTATCAAATCACCCCGCAGGACGTGCTCCCCTACGCCGCCGGCGGGACGCTGTACAAACAGCACATCTACCACTACCTGCTGGACAGCGGGCAGAGCGAAGCCCTCTTTGGCCGGGTAAAGCGGGAGCTGTTGTCCCGCGGCGGCCCCTGCGACCGCCGGATCCGATATCCCGACCCGCGGGAGGCGGTTGCCGCCATCCGGGACGCCGGCGGCCTGCCGGTGCTGGCACATCCCGGACAGCAGCAGAACTTCGCGCTCGTTGCGCCGCTCGTCGACGCTGGCCTGCGCGGGATCGAGCTGAACCATCTGTCCAACAGCCCCGCCGACCGCGCGCTGATCCGGTCGCTTGCGGATCAGTACGGGCTGTTCTGCACCGGCGGCAGCGATTTCCACGGGCTGTATGAGGAAGGGCGCGACCGGCTGGGCTGCTGTCTTGCGCCGGAGGACTGTCCCCTGCCCCATCTCGCCGACCAAGCGGACGCGGCGCTTTGATCTGCCGCGCAGGCCGATTTCGGCAAAGCGGGATAAAATGCGGGATAAAATGAGTCATGACCCCCGGCTAAGCCGGGGGCTTGAGTAAGCCTTAGAAGGGCATCGTACCGGCAAGCCTCTCAAGAGGCACTGAAAAATCTGCCACTCGCATCACTTGCCCCACAGCCCGTAAACGGGCGCTGTTTATCTAAGATCAACTTTCTTGACAATAGTAAAGTT
>CALXBJ010000213.1 GCA_944386515.1 uncultured Pygmaiobacter sp. | reverse complement strand
CGAGTGTATGGGCGCCACCCGCCTGCAGATCATCCTGCACGTGCTGCTGGGCGAGGCCTTCCCCAGCCTGATCCGGGGGCTGTCCATCACAGCCATCACCCTGATCGGCTACTCTGCGATGGCCGGCACGGTGGGCGCGGGCGGCCTTGGCGACATCGCGATCCGGTACGGCTACTACCGCTACCAGACCGAGGTGATGATCTTCACCATCCTGCTGCTGGTGCTTCTCGTCTGCTTGATTCAGTTTCTCTTCGGTTTTACTGCAAACCGGATTGATAAAAGAAACCGCTCCTGATCCTTTGGCTGGCGCCGGGTCAGGTCGCCGCCGCGGGACGCCGCGGCGGGGAGAAGCGCGGGACGCCGCGCCGCCTTTCGCCCGATGCAACAGCCGCCCTGTGAGCGGATTCCCTGCGAACAAAATCTGTATAAAAAGAGAGGAATTTGAGATATGAAACGCAAAACCATTCTTGCAGCGGCGAGTGCCGCGCTCGCCTTGTCCCTTGTTCTGACCGGCTGCGGCTCCTCGGACAGCAGCTCCGGCGACGCGGGCGGCTCCTCCGCCGCGGAGAGCGTCACCCTGACCGTCGGCGCCTCGCCCTCCCCCCACGCCGAGATTTTGAACGACGTGGTCAAGCCGCTGCTGGCGCAGCAGGGCATCGAGCTGGTGGTGCAGGAGTTTGACGACTACATCATCCCGAACACCTCCCTCGAATCCGGCGATCTGGACGCAAACTTCTTCCAGCACACCCCCTATCTCGAGGAGTTCAACGCCGAGAACGGCACCCATCTCGCGGTTGGGGCCGAGGTCCACTTCGAGACGATGGCAATCTATCCGGGCAAGGTCGCCTCGCTGGAGGAGCTGCCCGACGGCGGCACCATCGCGGTGCCCAACGACACCACCAACGAGGCCCGGGCGCTGCAGCTGCTCGCCGCGCAGGGGCTGATCACCCTGAAGGAGGGGGTCGGCCTTGAGGCTACCGTCGCCGACATCGTCGAGAACCCCAAGAATCTGAAGATTGAAGAGGTCGTCGCCGCCCAGATCCCGAACCTGCTCGCCGACGTCGATCTCGGGGTCGCAAACGGCAACTACGCGCTGGGCGCCGGCATTGCCGACACCGCCATCGCAAAGGAGGGCGCCGAGAGCGAGGCCGCGCAGACCTACCCCAATGTCCTCGCAATCCGCGAGGGGGACGACCGTCCCGAGCTTCAGGCGCTGATTGAGGCCATCACCAGCCCCGAGGTCAAGAGCTACATCGAGGAGACCTATGCGGGCACCGTGATCGCGGTGTTCTAACCCCTCAAACTTGATACTCCAAACGGCAGCCCCCGCACGGGAGCTGCCGTTTTTTCTCTGCCCGCCCCGCCGTGGGTGAGGTGTTGCGGCCGGCGGGGCGCCCTGCCGCGGCCCTTATCTGCCGCGCGGCGGGCGCGGGTCCTTTTATCCGCTTTCCCGCGCAGGCGGCCCTGCCCCTGCCAGCCTTTTCATTTTCTCTGCCCGCGCCGCGCGTTTTCTGCTGCCGGGCCGGCAGGGGCCGCTTATCCCTCCCGGCCCTGTGCGGTATACAAAGAATGCGGCCCCTTTCCGAAGAAAGGGGCCGCGCCTTTTCACTTTGCTTTGCCGTAGTCCTCAAATCACAGCAGATAGACATTGACCTGCTGGACCGCGGAGAGAACCGCCTCGTCATAGCTCTCATAGAAGAGGTCGACCAGAGCGTGACCCTCCCGCATAGCAGCGCCGGTGTCGGTCGCGATTGCAAACCCATAAACGAACCGACCGTCGGTCGAGGTGATATACAGCAGGCTGCCGTAGGGGATCACATTGGGATCCACCGCAACGGTGCCCAGATACAGCCCCAGACCGGAGGACCCGCGCCCTCGGCTTGCCGAATAGGCGGTAGCCCGCCCGGTTAGCAGCTGCCGGTAGCTGCTGGGGACCCCGTTTTCAATCGTGATCCCCTCCGGCGCAGAGAGCGGCGAAATTGCCGCGCCCGCGCCGTAGCGCATAATAATGGTGTCCTGTGCGGGGACAACATCCTCGACCTTGATGACCTCCGAGGACTCCACCACACCGTCGACCACCCGCTCGCGGCTGGTCGTCTCGCGCAGGCCGGGCACGCCCTCCTGCAGGACATAGGTGGTGTTTTTTCTCCGATAGAGCAGACTGGTCTCCTGATAGACCGTCTGGGGCTCAATCTCGGTCTGCACCACGGTGTCGCGGTACTCGACCCGGTGCACGGTCACCGTATCCCCCTCGCTGAGTGAGGTATTGAGAGAGGGCTCGGTGTAGTCGTGCTCCCCAAGCACCGCGCCAATCTGGGCGAGCGCCTGTTCCACCGTGCCCTCGGTCAGGTAGGCGGTGGTCTCTTCCCCGTCCGCCTCTACCGTCACCTCAAAGGCGCGCTGAATATTCAGGCTTGCCAGATTGCCGTTGTACTCGGTATAAAAAACGTCGTCATATTCCCCGGCAACAATACCGGAGACCTCCATCAACTGCTGCGGGTTCTCCGCCGTGGTGAAGAGCATCTGACGATTGCCGTCAGAGTCGGTCACCAGCACAATGTTCAGCGTGAGGAACAGACCGAACAGGGTGCAGCAGAGCGACACCGCGCAGATTGCCACAGCACAGGTGCGGGCGGTAATCCGCTCGATTCTGCGCCGTAGATGCTCGATGAGCTTGGTCATGCATTCACTCCTTTTTTCTCTTCCGCGGGAGGACAATGCCATCTTGTCCATCCCGTGGTCATCGCCGTGCAAAAGACCTGCACGCCGCCGCCGTTTCCCGCAGGGCCAAAGCGCCGAAACCAGCCGGCACCTTGTCGGGGAAAACGCGAATCATTCTGAATTTCTGCCGGGCCTTCGCAGAAGAAAAACACGCCCGGACACCTTGACGGCATCCGAAGCGCGGGGGTTTGCCTTGGCCCTTTCTTGACCTCACTTGCTGCATTTTATCAAAAACGGACCCGCGCGGTCAACCGAATTTGGGCCGCAAATTGGGGAGAATCCCCGCCTCTCGCCGCTTTTGCATGGATATACAGCCCTTCATTCATCTTTTTATTGTTTACTGGCGGTTTGCTCTGTTTCTTACAGTTTTACGGCGAAATTCTGCATTAAAATACAGTTTTCGCGTTCTGCACACAGGGCAAAATTGCCTGTAAAATACCGCTGCCTGTCCCCAGCGCCGCCTCATCCGCGCCACAAAAAAATGGTCCGCCGAAGGCACTCCTGCCCTCCTTGTCCCTCCCCTTTCCGCAGCCGGGATGCCGGTGTGCCCACAGGGCTTCCACGGTCCTTGGCAGCGTCTTGGGTGGGCGGTTTTTCCTTCACCCTTTGCGCCAAAAAACGGCCGCGGCCCCAATCATGGGCCGCGGCCGTCCTCATACAAAATATTCGCTTATTCCTCCGCCGCGCTGGAGCTTTCCGCCGCGCTGGAGCTTTCCGCCGCGCTGCTGTCCGTCTGCTCTGCACCGGAGCTGTCGCTGCCTTCCTCCTCCGACACCTCAGCCGCACTGTCCGCGGCGGTATCCTGCGCTGTGCTCGAGCTCACAGCGCTGCTGTCGGGATTCGATGCGGGGCCCTCGCCGGTGTTGCCGGCTGCAAGGCTGAGCGCAACCTCCTGCGCCCGGAGAATCTGCGGGTCATCCTCCACCGTGAACTCGTAGTAGATCGCTTTTTCCTCGGTCGAGAGCACCCGCTCATAGTCCGGCACCACACCCATGCCGTCAAAGCTGTCGCTCTTGCCCGGCACCAGAACGGCGACCGTCAGGTCGATGGCGCTGCCGTCACTCATCGAGTAGGTGCGCTGCAGGGTGCCCTTGCCGGCCGTCGTCGCGCCGACGATCTTGCCGCTGCGCAGGTCCCGGATGGAGACGGCAAACAGCTCCGCCGCGCCGGAGGTCGACTCATTCGTGATGACCACCATCGGGAGGGTAACCTCATTCTCATCGCTGGTGTACAGCACCCGTGTCTCGCCGTCACGATAGGTGCCCGAGACGATGGTGCCCGCCGGGCAGAGCAGGTCAATGCACTCGGCGGCGGCGGAAAGGCCGCCGTCCGCATTATCCCGCACGTCAAAGACCAGCGAGGTCGCGCCCTGATTGGTCAGCGAGTTGACCGCGTAGTCCAGCCGCGCGGCCGTATCCTCCGCAAAGGAGAAGATCCGGATATAACCGACCGAATCCTCGGTCAGCTGGTACTCCACCAGCGGAATCTCATAGACACTGCGTTGGATATCCACCGCGGTCTCAACATTGTCCTTGAGGTAGGTCACAGTGACGGTGGTACCGCTCTCTCCCCGCAGCAGCGAGTTCACCGAGTCCAGCGTCAGCGACTTGAGGTCGGCGCCGTCCAGCTTGGTAATCAGCATCCCCTTGGTCAGCCCAACCGCCTCTGCCGGGCTGCTGGAGTAGATCTTGACAATCTTAAAATAGCCGCTGGTGTCCTTAATGAGATCCGCGCCGATCCCCATCAGCTTGCCGCTGGCGATGTCGCTGCGCTCGATCACCTGCTTTGCGGTGTAATACTTGCTGTTGCGGTCGCCGAGGCCGGCAATATAACCGGTTGCAATCATATCATACAGCGTCTGGTCGTTGATCTCGGTATAAAAGTTATCCCGCACCGACTTGTCGATCTCGGCCAGCTTGTTGTACATCGCCTGCTTTTCGTTGACATCGCTGACCGTGCGGTCAAACAGCTTCATCGCGAGGATCATGGTCACCGAAAAGGTCACGGTCATCGCGATGATCGCAATCGCAATCGCCAGACTGACCGATATTTTTTTCTTCATTCTGGAACCTCCCCTGTGGTTTTGCGCCGCCGCCGGCGGCCGGGGCAGATAAAAGACCCCGCCCCGGGATACACAGGCTGCACCCAAGGCCATTCGGATATAGTATACCGCGGGAATGTGATGGTTTTATGAATCGGCGCTCACCGCCCCAGATAGGGCGCAGGGTCGACCTGCTGGCCGTTCAGCCGGATCTCAAAATGCAGGTGCGGGCCGGTGGAATTGCCGGTGCTGCCCACCCCGCCGAGCACCGTGACCCCGCCGACCACCTGCTGGCCGACGGTGACGTCAATCCGGCTCATATGGCCGTAGAGGGTCTTGTTGTTGCCGCCGTGGTCGACGATGACGTAATAGCCGTAGCCCCGGCTGCCGTAGACCACCGTCTGCACCGTGCCCGACAGGCTCGCGACGATGTTCGCGCCGTAGATGCTGGCCTGAGAGCCTTTGCTGATGTCGATGCCGGTGTGCCAGTCCTGCACGCCGTAGAGGGTGCGCCAGCCATAGGGGGAGGAGATGTTATAGTATCCCGGCACCGGCCAATTATAGGCGCCGCCGACAAACTCCGGGCTGCCCGACGGGCGGCCCAGCTCCGCCTCGGCCTGCTTTCTGGCCTCGTTGTACTCCTGAACCAGCCGGGCCTCCTCGTCCTTATTGGCGATCTTGAGGGCCTCGATCTCGTCGATGCTGGCATCCGCCGCCTGAATGTTCGCCGCAAGCTGCTGCTTTTTCTCCTCCAGCGCGGCCTGCTCATTCTCCAGCTGGGTCAGCTGGTCGTTGATCTCGGCCTCCTGCCGCTCGATCTCCGACCGCTCGTTGCCCAGCTTCTCCAGCAGCGCGGTGTCCGCCGCCGAGATCCGGGACAGGGTGGTTGAGGCGGTCAAAAGCTCATCAAAGCTGTTGACCGCGAGCAGGGTCGAAAGCATCCCCGAGCTGTGGTTGACCTGCATCGCCCGCAGCCGCTCGCAGAACAGCGCGTCGGTCTCCTCGATCTCCCGCCGCTTCTGGTCCAGCTCGGCCTGCTTTTGGGCCAAGGACTGCTTGGTCGTCTCAATCGACGCCGCGATCGTGACAATCTGCTGCTTGATGATCTCGTTCTGCGCCTCGAGGTTTTCCTTATAGGCCTCCTGCTGCTCCTGCTTTTCCTCCAGCTGCTTGCCCTCTTCCCGGACATCCTGCAGCTGATCCTCCAGCTGCTGCAGATCTCCCGCCGATACCGCGCGGACAGCATAGGGCAGCGCCAGCATCAGCAGCATGACCGCCGCGAGCAAGAAACAGAGAACCCGTGCCGTTGTCTTTTTCAAAAGAAATCCTCCCGCCGTTTAAACCTTGAGATGTTTGCGTACGCTCGCTGCACTGCCCAGCCCGCCGATCAGCGCGCCGCTGAGCGCGAACCCGCCGGCCAGCCAGGGCCAGACGATCCGGTAGCTCAGCAGGCTGAAATAGAGGTTGGACAGCCAGCTGCTGCCCTGACGGGAAATCCCCTCCAGCAGCGCCAGATAGCCGCCGGACACCAGTGCAAATGCCAGCAGCGCCGAAATCAGCCCGATCGCGGTACCCTCCACCAGAAACGGCAGCCGGATAAACCCATTGGTCGCGCCGACGAACTTCATGATGTTGATCTCCTTGCGGCGTGCAAATACCGTCAGCCGGATGGTGTTCGAGATCACCACCAGCGAGACGACCGCCAGCACCGCGACCAGACCCCAGCCGGCCAGATTGACGGTGTTTTTGAGGGTGACCAGAGTTCTTGCCAGCTCGCTGGGTGAATCGACAAAATCCACCCCCGGCATCGCCGTGAGCTTATCCACCGTCTCGCTGATCCGGGTCAGGTCGTCCACCGTCACCCGGAAGCTGGCATACAGCGGGTTATTCTCCCCTTCATACCCATCCAAAACATTGGCATAGGCGCCGTCGTCATAGCCCGAGATCCAGCCCTTGGTCTCCTCAAGAGCATCCTCCTTGGAGACATAGGTATAATCCAGCACATTGTCGACCTGCTCCATCGCCTGCTGCGCCGCTGCGATGGTCTGCTCATCGGCATCCAGCTGCAGATAGACAATCACCTTGTTCTGTGCGCCGAGGTAGTCCACAAAGCTGTTGACATTCACCGACAGCAGCGCGGCGATGCCGGTGATCATCAGGCAGGCGGTAAGTACGCCAATTGAGGCGACGCTCATCAGCTTGTTGCGGGAGAGGTTGTGCAGCCCCTGCCGCGTCAGATAACGAAAGCCCGAACCGCTCACCGGATCACCTCCACTTCACTGGGCATGATGGTATCCGACACCACCGAGCCATGGTCGATGGTGACCGTCCGCTTGTGGAACTGCGCGGCGAGGTCCTGCTCATGGGTGACCACCACAACGGTGGTGCCCACCTTGTTGATCGCGGTCAGCAGTTCCATGATCTCGACCGACAGCTCCGGGTCAATGTTGCCGGTCGGCTCGTCCGCGATGATGATCGGGGGCGAGTGGACCAGCGCCCGGGCCAGTGCGACCCGCTGCTGCTCGCCGCCGGACATCTCCGGCGGGAAGCTGCGCGCCTTGTCCTTGAGGCCGACCAGATTGAGGACATAGGGCACCCGGCTGCGGATCTGCCGCTCGGGGATGTTGGTCACCCGCATCGCAAAGGCGACATTTTCATAGGCGGTCATGGTGGGGATCAGCCGGAAATCCTGAAACACGACCCCGAGCGAGCGGCGCAGATAGGGGATCTGGCGGTTTTTGATGGTTGAGAAATCATAGCCGTTGACCGTGATCTCGCCCTCGGTGGCGGTCTCCTCGTGGAGGATCAGCTTTAAAAAGGTGCTCTTGCCCGCGCCGGAATGCCCCAGCACAAAGACAAATTCCCCCTTGTCCACCCGCAGATTCATATCCTGCAGCGCGACAATCCCCCCGGGGTAAACCTTTTTGACATTCTTGAATTCGATCATGGGACTTGCCATGGAAATGCTCCTTTCCGCCTGCCGCAGGCTGCGGCAGCGTGCAAAAGAATACCGGGCAAAACGGGAAACTATCTCCTGTTTTTTGCCCGGCGATGCGTTCCGCGGCGGCCCCATCGGGCCAAAACGCGGATCTCAGTATTTTGCGGGATTGGAATTGAGGTACTTCTTGACCATCAGCGCCACCTTAAAGACGATGGCATCGTCAAACTCACGCAGGTCGAGGCCGGTGAGCTTTTTGATCTTCTCCAGACGGTAGACCAGCGTATTGCGGTGGACAAACAGGCCGCGGCTGGTCTCGGACACGTTGAGGTTGTTCTCAAAAAAGCGCTGGATGGTAAAGAGGGTCTCAGCGTCGAGGGAATCGATGCTGCCCTGCTTAAACACCTCTTTGAGGAACATCTCGCACAGGGTGGTGGGCAGCTGGTAAATCAGCCGGGCGATGCCGAGGCTGTCATAGCTGACCACCGACTGCTCGGTGTCAAAGACCTTGCTGACCTCCAGCGCGATCTGGGCCTCTTTAAAGCTGGTGGCCAGATCCTTGACATTGGCGATCGGGGTGCCGATGCCGACAATGCTCTTGATATAGTGCTCCCCGTTGAGGGTGTCCACAATGCTGGCGGCCAACTTGATGATGTCGTCCCGGTCGATGCCGCGGCGGATCTCCTTGACCAGCACGGTGTCGTTCTCGCTGATATTGAAGACAAAATCCTTCTGCTTATCCGGGAAGAGGGTGCTGACCACGTCATAAGCCGAGATGTCGTTGCCGCTGGTCACCCGGATGAGCAGCACCACCCGCGAGACATCGGTGGAAAAGTGCAGCTCCCGCGCCTTGGCGTAGATGTCGCCGGGCAGGATATTGTCCAGCACGACGTTTTTGATGAAATTGGCCTTATCAAACTTTTCATCGTGGTACTGCTTGATGTTCTGCAGCGCGACGGTGATCAGCGCCGCATACCGGCTGGCCAGATCATCCGCGCCCTCGACAAAGACCGCATAGTCGTTGCGCTTGTTCGAGCTGAACATATGGTAGGTATAGCCGTCCCGCACAAAAACGTCCCCGGTGGAGAGGCGATCTGCCGCGATGCCGTCCCGCACCTCACCGATTTTGGTCAGCTCACTGCAGGAAATGATGGTGCCGGTCTCATCCACCACCCCGAGGACACGGTCAACCGCGTCCTTCATCTGGTAAATCACGCCCTGAAACACTCTATTCGCCATACTGCTTGATTCCCTTTCTCCGGCAGTGCCTGCTGCCTGTGATTTTCACCAATTTGCCCTTTGCGTTATTTATATTTTACACAATGGTTTCGTCTTTTGCAATAGGAATCGACAAAATAAGCGACTTGTTCCTGTGCAACTTGATAGGTTTCACATTTGGATGCCGGAAAGTGGCTTTCTCCGAGTTAAAAAGTGTGTAAAATCACTTCTCCCCGACGGCGTTTCGCAGCTGTTCCAGCTCCTGTGCGGTGAGCTGCCTGCTCTGTCCGGGCGCAAGCGCGCCGTCCAACGCAACCGGACCAATCGCGCTGCGGTGCAGCGTGACAACCCCCGCGCCGTACACCCCAAACATCCGCTTGATCTGGTGATAGACCCCCTGGTGCAGCACCACCGTGGCGCGGCAGGGGGCCTCCGGGTCGATTTCCAGACGGGCGGGCAGCATCTTCTGCCCGTCGGCGAGGGTGACCCCCTCGGCAAAGCCGCGGCACATCTGCTCGTTTGCGGGCAGATCCAGCGTCACCTGATAGATCTTTTCGACATGGCGCCGGGGGGAGAGCAGCGCGTGGGCGAGAGGGCCATCGTCGGTGAGCAGCACAAAACCGGTAGAGTCCTTATCCAGCCGGCCCGCCGGGAACAGCTCCCTGCGGGGATACTCTCCCCGCACGAGATCGACCACCGTCGGCTGACGGCCGTCCCTGCTGGCACTGAGCACCCCGGCCGGCTTGTTCAGCATGAGATAGACGTGTTCCTCCCAGCGCAGCGGCCGGCCGCCCAGCGAAAGCTGTGCCGATTCCTCCGCTTTTTGATCCGGGCGGCGGCAGACCTGCCCGTCCAGCGTCACCCTGCCGCCGAGGATCGCCCGCCGCGCCTCGGCGCGGGGAATGCCGGCCGCCTGTGCGACCAGCTTGTCCAACCGGCTGTATGCCATCAAGATCCCTCCTCTGCTGTGCGCCGCTGCGTTTCTCCAGCCGCACCGCCGCGCTTGCGGCTTTGCTTTCGCAGCGCTCAGGCCGCCCCGCGCGGGGTAAAATGCGCTGCGGCCAAGCGGCTGCCCCACAGCCGCGATGCCATGGGGCAAAAGCAAAACAGCATCCCTGCGCACTTTTTCAGTTGCCCTGTAAGCGGCGCCGCTAAAGCAAACGGTATCACAGCTGTTCTCGGCCATTATACCACAGATTTTCCTTTTTGGGCGGGCCAATATCTGGGAAGTTTGCCCTTTTGCTCAAAGAAAGAAAAAGGTGCGCCGCGCCGTCAAAAACAGCGCGGTGCACCTTCTCACCCTGCGTCCCGGCCGGCATCCAAAGAAATATGCCCGGGCGCGGGCAACGTTTCCTCCTGCATCTCGGTGAGCAGCTTCCAGTATCTCTTGGGCATATTGGTCTGCTGGCAGCGGGGATTCTCCCGCGGGGCGATGGCAATGGTCTTGTAAAACCTGCGCCAAAGCGCGCGGGTCTGTTCCTCCTGCGCGGTGAGGGGCGGCGGGGTCAGCGCATCCACCTCCATCAGCCCCAGCTCCCCCTGCTGCCAGATGAGCGCCTGCCGGTGGGTGCGGTCATAGATCAAGAACTGCTCGTTTCGCAGCCGGACGCGAAAGTGCGCGGCGATGAGCGGCAGCACCTGATTTTTCGGCGCGCTCTCCGCGACCAGCACCCCGTCAAAATCCGAGAACCGGGTCAGCCCCTTGTACTGATGCGCCTCGGAATATGCCTGACGCACCGCCTTCCACGCCTGTGAGACGATGGGGCCCCCCATCAAATCGGTGACCCCGCGGCCAAACCGGAATGCCTGCCGGGTAAAATCCAGTGCGAGCAGCTCCTTCTCCGGATGGGCCGTCAGATAGAGGGTCTGGACAATCCAGGCCGCGCGGGGAGAGACCTTTCGCTCCAGCCCTGCGGTGACCCGCGCCGCAAAAGCGGAGGAGGTCCCGATGCTGCGCCAATCGAACAGATTCGGTTCGAATCGATCCTCAGGGCAGATGACCCGCGGGCGCTCCTTGCGCGCAAAAGCCTCAAAGATGCAGCAGAGCATTCCCTCAATGCTGCCGTCATACAGGTAGCTCAGATCCCGCTGACAAAACATTCTGCTGCCGCCTCCCTCAGCTGCTGCGCCGGGCGGGACAGCTCGCTGCCAAAAAGGCTCAGCTGCTCCGCCTGCGCGACCGGCGCGCCGTCAATCAATGCGCGGACCGTATTCCGCTCGGTGACAATCAGCCCCGCCGGGCGCTTGCCACGGCAGAGCAAAAAATACTGCGCCCGTTTGAGGACAACCCCAATCCGCCGGAGATCCTCCCAGTCCAGATTGGCGCCGCGTCTGGCCCGCAGGATCCGGCGCGCGCTGACCGGGCCGATTCCCGGCACCCGCAGCAGCATCTCATAGGGCGCCGCATTGACCTCGACCGGGAACAGCTCCATATGCCGCACCGCCCAGCAGCACTTGGGGTCCATCAGCGGGTTGAACTGAGGGTCGTCCTCATCGAGCAGTTCCTCGCTGGAAAAGTGATAATACCGCAGCAGCCAATCCGCCTGATACAGCCGGTGCTCCCGCAGCAGCGGCGGCTTTGTCTCGAGCGCGGGCAGCAGGGTATCCTCCACCACCGGGATATATGCGGAGAAAAAGACCCGCTTGAGCCGGTACTTTTTGTAGAGCGCTTCGGTCAGCCGCAGAATCTGCAGGTCGCTCTCCGGGGTCGCCCCGACGATCATCTGGGTGCTCTGCCCCGCCGGGGCAAACTTTGGGGCGCTCTTGTACCGCACAAGCTCCTCCCCATTCTGGGTGATGCCGTCCCGGATTGCCGCCATCGGGCCGAGGATCGACCGCTTGGATTTATTCGGCGCGAGCTGCCGAAGACCGCGCTCGCTGGGCAGCTCGATGTTGACGCTCAGCCGGTTTGCCAGATGGCCCAGCCGGTCGATCAGCAGCGGGTCGGCGCCGGGGATCGCCTTGGCATGGATATATCCGGTAAAGCCGTAGTGGCCCCGCAGCAGTTCCAGCGTGCAGATCATCTGCTCGGTGGCGTAATCCGGGCTGCGGTCCACCCCGCTGGAGAGGAACAGCCCCTCGATATAGTTGCGCCGATAGAACTGGATGGTCAGCTCCGCCAGCTCCTTGGGCGTAAAAGCGGCGCGCGGCGCATCCGCGCTGCGGCGGTTGACACAGTAGCGACAGTCAAAGACACAGCGGTTGGTCATCAGCACCTTGAGCAGCGAGATGCACCTGCCGTCCGCCGACCAGCTGTGACAGATCCCGCAATCGGCGGTGCTGCCGATGCCCTGTCCGCGCGGGGCGCTGTTCCCCGCCCCCGAAGAGGTGCAGGCAACATCATACTTTGCCGCATCGGTGAGGATGGTCAGCTTTTCCATCAAATCCATCCAAAACATCCCCCAAGATAGAAAAAACAGCCCCGCGCTGCAGCGCGGGGCCAAGGCATTTCAAACACAGATCACAGATCGTAAAAATAGGCCAGCGCCTTTGCGATTCCCTCAATCGGCATCTGCACCTCTTCCCGATACCAGACCGCCCGCTGGATCTGGCGCGGGCAGAGGCTGCCGCCAAGGCGGCGGCGCAGGTATTCCCACTCCCAAACTGCCATCTGTCCGCCCCTCCTCTCAGGCTGCGCGGCGCACCACAGGGCGGCCGTCCGGCAGCTGCGGCGAGCGGCGAGGCCGGCGCTGTGCCGCGCGGCGCGGGCGCGAAAGCCCCGCCACAAGCAGCTGCCAACCGGCAAAGAAGAAGGCGCCGGCCAGCGGCAGACGGTAAAGCGTAGCGCTGACCGACAGACAGACGCCGCCCATCGCCATAACCCCCGCCAAAACAGCAAGGATTCCCAGAAGATTTAACAGGTCATATCGCAAGGACTTAAACAGCCGTTTCATTCTGCTTCCCTCCAGACAGGCAAGGCACATTCGGTTTGATGTCTTTATCTTAATACAACCTTTGGTTGTTGTCAAGTGTTATAACAACTATTTTTTGTTTTAACAACCATAATCTTCGATTTTTCTCTTTACAAACACAACAATTAGTTGTATACTAACGGTAGAACCACAAGAACACGAGGAGGTGTTGTCATTGTTTGCCGAGACGCTGCGCAGGCTGCGCCGCGAGCGCAAGCTCAGTCAGGGGGCGCTGGCGGGCGCGCTGCAGATTACCCAGCAGGCAGTGGGCAAATGGGAGACCGGGCGCAGCCAGCCCGACGCGGAGATGCTGCGCCGGGTGGCCGACTTTTTTGAGGTCAGTGTCGACACCCTGCTGGGCGCCTCCTCTTTTGCGGCGGATGTGCGCGCCTATTCGGCCGCGTCGGAGCATCCAATTCCGGTGGTGGGCACCGTCCGCGCCGGCTTCGGCGCGCTTGCGCTGGAGGAGGACTGCGGCGTGGAGTATGCCCGCGTCAAGGACCCGGAGAACTACTTTTACCTGATTGTCCGCGGGCACAGCATGGAGCCGCGGATTCAGGACGGGGATCTGGCACTGGTGCATCGGCAGGCCACGCTGGAGGATGGGGATCTCGGGGTTGTCGTCTTTGGCGATGACGGCGAGGGCACCCTCAAAAAATTCATCCGCCGGGGCAGCGCGGTGATCCTGCAGCCCTTCAACCCAGACTATCAGCCGCAGGTGCTGGTCGGGGAGGAGCTGGAACAGCTGTATATCGCCGGCAAGGTCGTTGAGACCAAGGCCAAGTGGTGATGTGATCCCCCGGCCCCCGCCCCTGAGCGCGGGAGCTCCGGCGGGGCGGAAAATTCGACCGATAAACAGCAAAAGCGGCCGTGGCAAATGAACTGCCACGGCCGCCCTTTTTTTGGCTTCAATCAAACTTCAGCACGCTGCCCGCGCCACAGCGGTGATAGGCGCGGCAGTGCTCCGCAAAGAGCGCGAGTGCCGGCACGCCGGTGCAGTGGCAGACCGCCGCCGTTTTGATTGACGGGTGCGCGTTGAAAAAGCGGATGGTCTCCATCGCGCGCTCGGGCCCGCTCGCCTTGAGATGGGTCCCCCCGATCACCGCGATGACCGGGCGGCCCAGCCGCTCCTCAGCGGCAAGCACCATGTTGCAGACCCCGCTGTGCGCACAGCCGGTGAGCAGCACCAATCCCTCCCGCGCGGGCAGCGCAAGGGCAAGCTCGTGGTTGAATTCGTCCCGCACGAGCGTGTCGCCGCGCTGCTGGCGGAACTCCTCCAGCATCGGCTCAAAGGCGCAGCGGCGCTCAAACCGGGAGAGCAGCGCCGTGTCCGGCTCGTCGGCAGAGGGGTGATAGACCGGGCTTTCAATGTATTTGTGCGGAATGCGGCGGCGGATCAGCTCACCGTCGGTCAGCCCGCAGCTGGTTGAGGTCAGGCTGCCGTCCGCCCGCCGGTGGAACACCGGCCAGAGCGCATCCGAGGAGAGATAAAACCGATAGTTTTGAT
>CALXBJ010000212.1 GCA_944386515.1 uncultured Pygmaiobacter sp. | reverse complement strand
CTCTAGCGTGACAGGCTAGCGTTCTAACCAACTGAACTACCGGGCCGTATGGCAGGGGCAGAAGGACTTGAACCCTCGGCACGCGGTTTTGGAGACCGCTGCTCTACCAACTGAGCTATACCCCTATTTCGGGAGTGCCCTTGTGTGAGGGCGCTTTAATATAATAACCAAAACTGAGAGGATTGTCAACCCCCTGAAAAGAAAAAAATTGACATTTTTTTAAAAAAGATGTTGCAGTGCCGCAAAAGGCGGCAAAATGAGGGGTCAAAGGGCGCTGCCGGGCCCTGCCGCCGGCGTCCGCGTGCCTTTTTGCGGACGGGGCGCATCGCAGGAGCGCCCCCTTGCCCTCCTGCCCTCCTATGCGCCCGGCTGCATCCGGCAGGCGCGGCCCAAAAGATTCCCAAACCCGCTCAGATGCCGGGCAGGTCGGCGTAAATTTCACGGATGACACCGCCGCCGACCAGCAGCTCGCCGCGGTAGAGCACCGCGGCCTGTCCCGGCGCCGGCGCGCGGGCGGGCTGGTCGAATGCGAGCAGCAGCCCATCCTCCCGCCGCGCGAGCAGGGTGCAGGGGACCGGCTTTGCCACCGAGCGGATCTTGACGGTGAAGCGCTGGCCCGCCTGCAGCCCGGCGCCCTGCTCCACAAGGTCGTCCAGCAGGACGGCGCGGTAAAACTCCTCCCCGGAAAAACCCAGCTGGATGTCCCCGCCGGGCAGGATCCGCTTGACGAAAACCGGCTGCCCCAGCGCGATGCCCGGCCCGCGCCGCTGGCCGACGGTATAGTGCGCAACGCCCCGGTGCGGGCCGAGATTGCGCCCGTCCGGTGCGAGAAAGCTGCCCTGCGGCACCTTGTACCCCCGCGCTTCGATATAGCCCGCGTAATCGCCGTTTGGAATAAAGCAGATCTCCTGACTGTCCGGCGCGCCGGCCGCATCCAGACCCAGCCGCTCAGCCTCGGCGCGGATATCGGGCTTTTCATACTCCCCCACCGGCAGCAGCAGACGGCGCAGCACCGGCTGCTCCAGCCGATAGAGCATATAGCTCTGGTCCCGCGCGGCGCTGCGGGCGGTGCGGACATAATAGGTGTCCCCTTCACGGGCCAGCCGCGCATAATGCCCCGTTGCGACCCGGTAGATGCCCATCCGGTCCGCGCAGCTGCACAGCATCCGGAACTTGACCAGCGGGTTGCAGATCAGGCAGGGATTCGGGGTGCGGCCGGCACAGTATTCCCGGCAGAAGGGCTCGATCACGCTGCGCTCAAACAGCGCGCTGCAGTCCTCCACCGTGAGCGGGACGCCCAGCTGACGCGCGGCGGTCTGCGCCTCGGCCACCGCCTTGTCTTGCGCGTCGGAAAAGCGCAGCACCAGCGCCTTGACCTCGTATCCCTGCCGGCGCAGCAGCTGCACGCAGACGCTGGAATCCACCCCGCCGGAGAGCGCGACCAGCACCCGCTTGTCCGAACAATCCATCCCAAAACCTCCCCAATTCCTACTTATCTTGCCCCGCCGCGGAATTTTTGGCTCTCAGCGACGGCCATCGCGTCACACCGCTCATTTTCCGGGTGCCCCGCGTGCCCGCGGATCCATTGATAGTGGATCAGATGGGGCTCGGTGACGGTCAAAAGCGCGTCCCACAGGTCGGGGTTCAGCGCGGGCTTTTTGTCCCCCTTGCGCCAGCCGTTGCGCTTCCAGCTCTTGGCCCAGCCCTTGGAGAGGCCGTCCATGACATATTTGGAGTCGCTGCAGAGGGTGACCTCACAGGGCTCCTTGAGCAGTGAAAAGGCGCGCAGCACGGCGGTCAGCTCCATCCGGTTGTTGGTGGTGCTGGCCTCGCCCCCGCTGATGGCCCGCTCGACATTTTGGTAGCGGAGGATCGCCCCCCATCCGCCCGGGCCGGGGTTGCCGCTGCAGGCGCCGTCGGTGTAGATTGTGACCTGTTTCATAACCATTCTCCCATGTAAAAAGCGTGCCCGCGAGTCGGGCGACGAATGCCTTTATTATAGCCTGAATAGGTCTTGGATACAAGAAAACGGCATAAGATGCAGAAAAAAGGTCAATAGTTTGATCTTAAAGGGTGTAAAAAATGGACAAAACCCAGAAAAAACAGCGCCGGCAAAAATAGTTTGCGGGGGGTGTAGGCAATATTTGTGGATTGTGTTATAATAAAAACAAATCAATTTGTGCCAAATAGAGAAATTCCTTTTTCAGGGACCCCGCGGTGCGGGCGGCACGAAAACATGATCGGATAAACGCACAGACCACTGTGCTTTTAATAGGCTGTGGCCCCGATGGGCGCGGCCGAAAACATCAAACAGGCAAAAATACAAGACGAAGACGCAACGGAGAGGTCCTGCGGGCGGCGGAATGCCCCGGCAGGCGGCCGGGCTCGGTTCCGCAGGGAAAAATGCGGCAGCACGGCGCGCAGAGGGCAGGGCTTTGATCCGTTCCCATGCAGATCAGAGCGCGGACGCACTGGTCTTGTTTTCGTCTGGAAAAATCGGAGGAACAGTTTATGGAAGACGTGACGATGAAAAAGACGGGCGAAAAGACGGCCGAGGGCGGCGCGCGCACAAAGCGCAGATACCATTCGCGCCGGCCCCGCGCTGAGAAGCAGACACAGCAGGGCGCTGAAAATGCGGCGGCCAAAAAGCAGGAGCAGCCGCAAAAGCAGAGCGCCGCGCAGCCGCAAAAACAGGCGGGGCGGTCCCGCAAGCAGGCGGTGCAGGGGGCACAGGGGGCGCAAAAGCAGGCCAAGGCCCAGCAGACGGCCCCCAAGGCGCAGCGCGGGGGCGCGCGGGGCAAGCAGGCGTCCCCCGCTGCGGCAGCGGCGGCTGCTGCTGCCGCTGCCGTGGCTGCGGTCGCACAGGCGGCCCAGCAGCCCAAGGCGCCGCGCCGGCAGCTGCGGTGGGGCAAGGCGACCCCGCTGCACATCATCCCGCTGGGCGGCCTCGGTGAGATCGGCAAGAATATCACCCTGTATGAATGCTGCGGGGATATGTTCCTTGTGGACTGCGGGTCGATGTTCCCCGACAGCGAGATGTTCGGGGTGGATCTGGTGATCCCCGATTTCTCCTATCTGACCGCCCACAAGGACCAGATCCGCGGCATGGTCATCACCCACGGGCATGAGGACCATATCGGCGCGCTGCCTTACTTCCTGCGGCAGTTCAATGTGCCGATTTACGCCACCCGGCTCACCTGCGGCCTGATCAAGAACAAGCTGGCCGAATACGATCTGGTCAGCTCGACCGAGCTGCATGAGATTTTGCCCGGGCAGGAGATCCGGATGGGCTGCATGAAGGTGCGGGCGATCCGGGTCAACCACTCGATCCCCGACGCGGTGGCCTACGCCATCGAGACCCCGGCGGGGGTGGTGATCCAGACCGGCGACTTCAAGGTGGACTTCACCCCGGTAAGCGATGAGATGATCGATCTGGCCTCCTTCACCGAGTACGGCAAGCGGGGGGTGCTCGCGCTGCTGGCGGATTCCACCAATGCCGAGCGGCCGGGCTTTTCCCGCAGCGAGCGGTCGGTCGGCCAGAGCTTTATGAACCTCTTCGCGCAGGCGGAGGGCAAGCGGATCATCATCGCGACCTTTGCCTCCAACCTGCAGCGGATCCAGCAGATCATCGACATGGCGATCAAGTACAACCGCAAGGTCGCCATCTCGGGCCGCAGCATGGTCAACAATACCACAATGGCCTTTGAGCTGGGCTATCTGCACGCGCCGGAAAACATCATTGTCGACATCGAGTCGATCCACCGCTACCGCCCCGAGGAGCTGGTCATCGTGACCACCGGCAGCCAGGGGGAGCCGATGAGCGCCCTCTCCCGGATGTCGGGCGGCAGCCATCGGAATGTCCGGGTCGGTCAGGGGGATTTCATCATCATCTCGGCAACACCGATCCCGGGCAATGAGAAGATGGTCACCAAGGTGGTCAACAGCCTGCTGCGGCTGGGCGCCGAGGTGATCTATGAGAGTATGTACGATGTGCACACCTCCGGCCACGCCTATCAGGAAGAGCAGAAGCTGATGCTCAGCATGGTCAAGCCGCGGTTCTTCATCCCGGTGCACGGCGAGTACAAGCACCTGAAAAAGCACGCCATCACCGCGGCCGGGGTCGGTGTGCCGGAAAAGAATATCGTGATCGCCGACATCGGGGATGTGATCACCCTCACGCAGGACAAGATCGCCATCACCGACACGGTTCCCGCCGGCCGGGTGCTGGTGGACGGCCTCGGGGTCGGCGATGTGGGCAGCGTGGTGCTGCGCGACCGCCGCCACCTGTCGCAGGACGGCCTGATTATCGCCGTGGCCGCAATTGACGCGGGCACCGGCAAACTGGTTGCCGGGCCGGACATCGTCTCCCGCGGGTTCGTTTATATGAAGGAGGCGGAGGGGCTGATCGCCGAGGCCAAAGAGGTGACCCGCAAGGTGATTGAGCGGGCCGAGCAGCGCGGCGGGCGGCGCAATCTCGAGGAGATGCGCGGCGCGGTGCGGGACCAGCTTTCGACCCTGCTCTACCGCAACACCAAGCGCAGCCCGATGATCCTGCCGATCATTCAGGAGGTCTGAACCCCGGACTGCGCCCGTATCCGCCCGCGCTTTGCGCCCGCGGGAGACCGGCGTCGGATTTTGGCGTAAAAAAATTGAATTTCGCACGAAAAAAAAGTATAATAGCCACAAGTACGGTCTTGGCGGTTATTATACTTTTTTTATCCGGCATAAAATGGAGTGAAAGCGCGCCGTGCGGCCGCACGGCGGCGGCGCCGGGTTCGGTTGCCCGCCCTGCGGCGGGAGCGATTTTGGGGGCGTTATGAAAAAGAAACTCATTACGGTGGATATTGTGGTGGCGATTCTCGCCGTGCTCTGCGTGGGGCTGACGCTGGCCCTCGGGCTGGCCAACCCCTGGCTGCTGCTCGCCGCGGCAGGGGTACTGGCGGTGGTTGTGGCCATCCTGCTGCTCAACATCAAGCGGCTGCGCAGGCAGATTGCCCACCTGCTGCACGGCAGCGGGTATGAGGACAGTGCGGCCCAGCACTCGCTTGCCAATCTCAAGGTGCCTGCACTGGTGCTCTCGGGCAAGAGCATCGTGTGGTACAACGAGGCGTTTTCGACCGGGGTGCTGACCGACCGGGAATACTATCTCGAGAGCGTCTACAAGGCGCTGCCGGGGTTTGACCCGGAAAAGGTCGCGCGGCCCTCCGGCCAGTGGCTGGAGGCGGAGGGGCGCTCCTTCACCGTCTTCGGCAGCGGCACGGTGCGGGGCGACGGGCTGTTTGTGGCCTATTTCATCAATGATACCCAGCTGAAGACCGAGGCGCTGGAGTACCGCGCCAGCCGCCCGTCGGTGCTCTATATCACCGTCGATACCTATGAGGAGGTGCTCAAAAACCTCAAGGACAGCGAGCGGGCGGCCCTGACCGGCGAGGTCGACCGGGAGTTTGAAAAGTTCATCGAGGGCACCAGCGGCTTTTTGCTGCGGCTGTCCTCCTCGCGGTACCTCGCGGTGGTGGAGGAGCGGCATATCACCGAGATCATTGCCGGGCGGTTTGCAATCCTCGACCAGATGCGGGAGATCGGCAACGAAAACGGCGTCGTCACCGTCTCGATCGGGGTGGGGCGCGGCGGCAAGACCTTTGCCGAGTGCGACCAGATGGCCCGTTCGGCGCTGGATATGGCGCTGGGCCGCGGCGGGGATCAGGCGGCCGTGCGCACGCCCGACGGCAACTTTGAATTTTACGGCGGGGTCTCCCGCAGCGTTGAAAAGCGCACCAAGGTCAAGAGCCGGATCATCGCCAATGCGCTGTGCGACATCATCCGCCAGAGCGACAGCGTGCTCATCATGGGGCACAAGCTGTCGGACCTCGACGCCATCGGCGCCGCGATCGGGGTGCTGCGGATCTGCAAGATCCTCGATAAGCCCGCCGCCGTGGTGGTGGACGAAAAGCGCACTCTGGCCCAGAGCCTGATCCAGCGGATGCGGGCCTCGGGTTTTGGGGACGACTTCATCACCCCGGAGGAGGCGCTGGAGGGGCAGACCCGTCAGACACTGGTCATCGTGGTCGACACCCATGTGCCGCACCTGCTGGAATCGGCCGATCTCTACCGCAACGCGGTGAACGTGGTGGTCATCGACCACCACCGTAAGATGGTGGGGCACATCGACAACGCGGTGATCTTCTACCACGAGCCCTACGCCTCCTCCACCTGTGAGCTGGTGGCCGAGCTGCTGCAGTATGTCGGGGAGCGGGAGGATAAGCCCACCGCGCTCGAGAGCGAGGCGATGCTGGCCGGCATCATGCTGGACACCCGCGACTTTGTCATCAACGCGGGGGTGCGCACCTTTGAGGCGGCGGCCTACCTGCGCCGGATGGGCGCGCAGACCCAGAACGTCAAGCGGCTGTTTGCGGGCAGCCTTGAGAGCTATACCAGCCGCGCAAAGCTGGTCAGCGAGGCGTCGCTCTACAAGGGCTGCGCAATCGTCGTCTCGGGCAGCGTGCCGGTGGACAGCAGCGTGATTGTGCCGCAGGCGGCCAATGACCTGCTCTCGATTGAGGGGGTACAGGCCAGCTTTGTCGCGGTGGATATGGGCGGCTATATCAGCATCTCGGCCCGCAGTTACGGCGAGCTGAACGTCCAGCTGATTATGGAAAGACTCGGCGGCGGCGGCCATCTCACAATGGCGGGCGCCCAGCTGCGGGATGTCAGTCTGGAAAAGACAAAGGTCTATATCATGGCGGCGATTGACGAATATCGCAAAAACCAGCAGGAGGAGGAATAACCCCCCTGCGGCGCCGTCAATGTTAAAAAAGGAAAGAAGGAGAGGCAGACAATGAAGGTTGTATTGAAAGCAGATGTGAAGGGGACCGGCAAAAAGGACCAGATGGTCGAGGTATCGGACGGGTACGCGCGCAACTTCCTGCTGCCCCGCGGGCTTGCCGTCGCGGCAAACGCGGCTGCGGTCAACGAGGTGAAGACCAAGGAGAGCGCCAAGCGCCACCACGCGGAGGTGGAGCTGGAGCAGGCGCAGCAGACCGCCAGGACCATCCACGGGATGACCGTCGTCGTGAAGGCGAAGGCGGGTCAGGGCGGCCGTCTGTTCGGCGCGGTGACCGGCAAGGACATTGCCGACGCGCTGGCAAAAGCCGCGGGGATCTCCATCGACAAGCGCAAGATCGTGCTGGATTCCGACATCAAGAACTATGGCCGCTATGAGGTGGAGGTCAAGGTCTATCCCTCGGTCACCGCGCGGATCACCGTCTCGGTGGAGGAATGACCTCCTTTTACAGCAAGCACAGAAGGCAGACCACGCCCCGCCCCGCAGATGCGGCGGCGGGGCATAGCCGTGCCACAATTCGACACAGAGGGACACCGGTATGGACAACCTATCTCTAACCTTTGAAAACATGGGCATTCAGCTGCCCTATAATATGGAGGCCGAGCAGGCGGTGCTGGGCGCCGCACTGCTGCAGGGGGAGTGTATCCCCGCGCTGGTGGAAAAGCTGCGCCCCGAGCATTTCTATGCCAGACAGAACGGGGAGATCTTCTCCGAACTGGTGCGGCTGTTCACCGGCGGCGCGGCAATCGATTTTGTCACGGTGCTCGGCGCGGTGCTGGACGCGGGGGTTTTCCCCACGCAGGAGGAGGCAAAGGTCTATCTGACCACCCTTGCCGAGACGGTGCCCTCAATCTCGAACATCGGCCACTACGCGGAGATCGTCTACCAGAAATACCTCATCCGCCAGCTGATGGGGGCGGCGCGGGATATTCTGGAGCAGAGCGAAGAGGAGTCGGACGCCGACATCCTGCTCGAGAGCGCGGAGCAGAAGATCTACGAGATCCGCTCCGGGCGGGACCACAGTGCGATGCAGCCGATCTCCAGCACCATCATCGACACCTACGATCAGCTGCAGAAGATCTCCGGCCCCGACCGGGACAAGTATCTTGGCATCCCGACCGGCTTTACCTATCTGGATAAGATGCTCACCGGCATGGGGCGCAGCGACCTGATTATTCTGGCCGCCCGCCCTGGCATGGGCAAGACCAGCTTTGCGCTGAACATCGCCACCAACGTCGCCAAAAAGCAGAAGATCCCGGTGGCGATCTTCTCGCTCGAGATGACCAAGGACCAGCTGACCAGCCGCATCCTCTCCAGCGAGGCCGCCATCGACAGCCAAAAGCTGCGCACCGGCACCCTGTCGAATCAGGACTGGGTCGATCTGGCCCGCGCAAGTGATATTCTGGCCCGCGCGCCGATCTATATGGACGACACCTCCGCCATCACGGTGCCCGAGATCAAGGCCAAGGTGCGCCGGCTCAATCAGGACCCGGCAAAGCCGAATGTCGGTCTCGTGGTCATCGACTATCTGCAGCTGATGAACTCCGGCAAGCGGATCGACTCCCGGGTGCAGGAGATCAGCGACATCACCCGCAACCTCAAGATCATGGCCAAAGAGCTGAATGTGCCGATCATCTGCCTGTCCCAGCTCTCCCGAAACACCGAGCGCAGCTCCAACCGGGACCACCGGCCGATGCTCTCCGACCTGCGGGATTCCGGCTCGATCGAACAGGATGCGGACAGCGTGCTCTTCCTCTACCGCGAGGCTTATTATGATACCGAGGGGCAGAGCGACACCTCGACCGCCGAGTGCATCGTGGCCAAAAACCGCCACGGCGAGGTCGGCACCGTCAATCTGGGCTGGGACGGCGCGCATACCCGGTTCATGAACATCGAGTACAACCGCGATGCGGACTATTGAGGAGCGGGCGGACCGCTTTTTGGAGCGGGCGGCGCTGCCGTCGGGCAGCGTGCTGATCTGCGCGGTCTCGGGCGGGCCGGACTCAGTGACCCTACTGGACCTGATGCTCCACCTTGCACCTGCAAGGGGAATTCTGGTCGAGGCGGCCCATCTCAACCACGGGCTGCGGGGGGAGGCGGCCGACCGGGACGAGGCGTTTGTGCGCGCGCTCTGCCGCGAAAAGGGGGTCCCTCTCCGGGCGGAACGGGCCGAGATGCGCCGGCGCGCCTGGCCGGCAGGGGAGGGCGAGGAGAGCTTTGCCCGCGCGCTGCGGTATGATTTTTTTGAGCGCGCCGCGGCCAGAATGGAACAGGAACGAGACGGACGGAGCTGGGTCGCGACCGCGCATACCGCGAGCGATAATGCC
>CALXBJ010000211.1 GCA_944386515.1 uncultured Pygmaiobacter sp. | reverse complement strand
CTGCACGACGCATACCTCTCGGTGAATGAGGCGCTCTCCCACGCGGGCTATGAGAATGGCGCGCACGTCAGCATCGAGTGGGTGGACAGCGAGCAGCTCACCGAGGAGAACATCGCCCAAAAACTGGACGGCTGCGACGGGATCCTCGTGCCCGGCGGCTTTGGGGATCGCGGCATCGAGGGGATGATCCTCGCCGCGCAGTATGCCAGAGTCAACAACCTGCCCTATTTTGGTATCTGCCTCGGGATGCAGATTGCGGTCATCGAGTTTGCCCGCGATGTGCTGGGCTTTGCCGACGCGAATTCCAGTGAGTTTGATGCCGACTCCCAGCATCGGGTGATTGACCTGATGCCGGACCAGCACGGGAACCTGCCCAAGGGCGGCACCATGCGGCTTGGCGCCTATCCCTGCAACATTGCGCCGGGCAGCCTGCTCGAGCGGGCCTATCATTCGGCGCAGATTGAGGAGCGGCACCGCCACCGCTATGAGTTCAACAACGAGTTCCGCGACGCATTTGTCAAGGCGGGTCTCGCGATTGCCGGCACCTCCCCGGACGGGCGTCTGGTCGAGGCGGTGGAGATCCCGCAGAATGACTTCTTTGTCGGCGTGCAGTACCACCCGGAGTTCAAGAGCCGCCCCAACCGCGCGCACCCGATCTTCCGTGAGTTTATTGCGGCGGCGCTCAAACAGAAAAACAACGGATAAAGCAAAACAGAGAGACAGATAACGACATCCCCTCGTCAGCTGCCTTGCGGCAGGACGGGGGGATGTCGTTTTAAAGAAGCGTTTCACAGATCCATCCGGCTGAGCAGCACGGCAAGGTCGGGTTTGCTGAGGGGAAACGCATTTGCCTCAATGACCTTGACTAGCTGCAAAAGGCTTTCAAAGGGGAGGCGCTCCCCGGAAACAGGGAAAAAGACAGTACCCTGCCATTCGCTGTTTGCGGTGCTGGTGACGGTGATCTCGAATACAGGGGGCTGGCTCATAACCTCGTTTCTCCTCCAATTTCTCTGATATTTGTCCGTGCCCTGCCGCTTTTTTTGTGAAATGCGGGCCAAAACGGATTTTTTTTACTATACCAGAAAACACGGTTTTCGCCATCACCCAAAACAGGAGGGGGAAAGGGTGGTGCCATTTCAGAAAACAAGGAGTTTTACTGCAGCATATATTTTTTCAGGTCCTGACGGCGGCGGATGTTCAGCTTTTCCAGCACGGTCGAGATATACCGCTTGACGGTATTGGGGGAGATGTTCATCTGCTCGGCAATCTCCTGATTGGTCCAGCCGCGCGCGGCGAGCATCGCGGCGGCAAATTCGGTTGTCGTCAGGTTATCCGCGACGTCATGGCCGGTGATGGGGTTGTGAATCCGCCGCCAACCGGCGGAAAAACGGTAGGTGATTGCGATCATCCGCTTAAATTCCTCCGGCCAGTCTTTTTTGATGACGGCCTCCAGCATCCCGCCCAAAAGGCCGTGGTGCTCGCCAAAGCCCTCAATCAGGTCATCTGGCTTTGCCAGTTCCCACGCGGAAAGGAGGTGCATCTGCGCCCGGTCGGGTCGCCGCAGGCTCATATAATCCATCACGGCGACAAGATGCAGGTAGATGGATGCGATGGGGTACTGCTTTGCCTGTATCGCCAAGGTCGCCTCCACAATGCCGAGGCTGCGCTCATATTCCCCCTGCAGGTAAGCGGAGTGGGCCATGACATACATCCCAAATGCCTGCAGGCCGGGCGGCAGCAGCGGCAGGTAGTCCTGCACGGGGGGCAGCTTTTCGGACAGCGGCAGATGCAGAAGCGTGGAGGCGGCGACACAGATGCAGACCGCCGCCGCAAAAAGCTCCACCGGCCCGTCTTGGAGCTGCTCCAAAATCCCGTTCAGATGGAGCAGTGCGCTGCGCGCCTGCTCGCTTTCGCCGGTTGAGAGGGCGGCGTAGCCGCACAGCAGGCAGGCGGAAAGCCGGAACGCGGCGTCGGGGGAATGCAGATAGGGCGCGGCATACCGCAGCACCTTTTCCGGCTGCCCGCTGAAATAGAAGTATTCCGCGAAGGCAATCTGTTTTTCGGGGCCGTCCGGCATCTGCTCAATCCGCTCCATGCAGTGGCCGGGGACAAAGAAGGTGTTCATCAGCGGCATCAGCCCGGGGCAGCGGGAGAGGGAAGCCCCCGCCGCCCCATCCGCCGGCGCGGCGCTTTGGTGCCGGCGGGGGTCCTGCGGCTTTTTTGCGTCATTGGGAATCATCCACAGCGCCCCGAGCTTCTTGGCGCCCGCGATGCGGCCCTGTGCACAGAGCTTTTGGATGAGGCGGGAGGAGACGCCCCACCGCTCTGCGGTCTGCTGAACGGTCAAATATTCCATTTGAGTCACCTCCGGGAGAGTTAGCGGACAAAAAAACTATTCGTCATAGCGCACTGTTTGAAACTGTGAAATTTTAAAACTATTCGCGTTCCCGTATAGTTTATATGATAAGGCATCGGGTGCAGGTTTGCAACAAGGGGGATGAGGAGACGGAAAACGGAGGATGGTTGAAGGCGCAAGGCGGGTTTGATGTATAGGGTACGCGCGCTATGATGGCGGAGGCTCTGGTTGAAATCCGGGTGCCTGCCAAGGGCCGCGAAAGCGGCCGGCGGGGACGTCAACGCGATGCGCCGGGCGCAGTACGCGGAGGAGAAGGACAGGATCGACGCCCAAAAGCGGGAGGCGTGGGCAGCAAGAAAGTTGCCAAGTGCCGGCGATAATGATATAATCGAAACAGAAAAAACCATTATACAAAAGCGAAAACTGACAGACTTTTTGCTAAAACCGGGTGCCAAACATGCACAGGAGTTCTTTGATGTTGGATATACGGAGCAGGATGTCAATCAGCTTGCTGCTGATATTCATTCACAATATGCCGAAGAGAAGCGGGTTGATTTTAAGTCTGCGGATAATGGAATAGAAAAATTCAGCGTTTTCATGGAGCTTGGGAAAAAAGAACGTAAGCTGTTCCAAACGGTTTGGCAGATAGATCAGGGAAGTGAAAAGCCGCGATTGATTACGGCTCACAGAGTGAGCGGCAAAAAAGGAGGCGAAGGGAAGTGAATCTCTACGACCATGTCAGAATCAAAAGGAATGGTGTGTTGGGGACGATTGTCGATATTCATGATGGCGTTTATGTTGTCGAAGATGATATGGAACGCGAACCAGTTGACAGTACTGGGTATCCCAGCCCTTGGCCTTTATACGATTGCACAGTAAGTGAATTGGAGCTTGTAATAAGCTGAAGAGACAAAATCGTAAAATCACGATGCACCCGCACCGTGGTTTTTTTATGCCCGCATCCGGCCGCATGAGGCCGGCGCGGGCACTTTTTGTACCCAAATTTGCCCGGCAGGGCGCAAAACTGCCAAGCCCGTGAGAGCGACCCGTTTCATTTACAAATCAGGCAGAACAGGAAACTTCCTCTGTGACAAACCGCAACAAAGCAAAACCCCAGAAACAGATTGTTTCCGGGGTTTTTTGTCTGGCGGAGAGAAAGGGATTCGAACCCTTGATACTATTTCTAGTATACACGATTTCCAATCGTGCGCCTTCGACCAGCTCAGCCATCTCTCCATACCGGGAAGAAAACAGGCGTGTCAAATTCTTTGACCTGTTCAATTTTGCAGCGCCCGAATTAAAGGGCGCTTATATATAATAAGCAATTTAAAGGCGCTTGTCAAGCACTTTTTCATTTTCGTCTGCAAATTCGACAGCCTGCGGGGCAGAGGGGCAGAAAAGCTTTTGCAATACCGCATAAAATGGATTATAATATATTAGTCTATCTGTGCCGCACGGGAATTGGGCGGGGCATCCCGCTCAAGCGGCCGGGACATCATTTTAATATGGAGGGAAACGACATGGCTGATTATCTTTCGATGGGAAAGACCGAACTGGAGGCCGAGCGGCAGCGGCTGCTCGCGGTCTATGAGGCGGAAAAGGCCAAGGGGCTCAAGTTGGATATGTCCCGCGGCAAGCCTTGCCCTCAGCAGCTGGACCTCTCAATGGAGCTGCTGCAGATTCAGGCGTACAAGACACAGGATGGGGCGGATACCCGCAACTACGGCTTCCTTGAGGGGATCCCGGAGGCGCGCAGGCTGTTCGGCGAACTGCTGGGGGTCGCTCCCGAGCGGGTGCTCGTTGGCGGCAACTCCAGCCTGAACCTGATGTTCGAGGTGATTGCTGCCGGCTGCAAGGACGGCTTGGGCGGCACCCCATGGGATCAGGATAACGAGAAAAAGTTCCTCTGCCCCGCGCCGGGCTATGACCGGCATTTCAGGGTCACCGAGCATTTCGGCTTTGAGCTGATCACCGTCCCGATGCGGGAGGACGGCCCCGACATGGACATGGTGGAGCAGCTGGTCAAGGACCCCCACGTCAAGGGGATTTGGTGCGTGCCGACCTATTCCAACCCGGACGGCTACTGCTATTCCGACGAGACGGTGCGCCGCCTTGCGGCGCTGCAGCCCGCGGCGGATAACTTCAAGATCATGTGGGATAATGCCTATATGGTGCATTACCTTGAGGATGCGCCGGAGCAGACGATGAACATCATGGACGCCTGCATTGCCTGCGGCCATGAGGAGATGCCGGTGCTCTTCTGCTCGACCAGCAAGATCACCTTCCCGGGCGCAGGGGTGTCTGCACTGGCAGCCGGGCCCAAAACCATCGCGGAGATCGTCAAGGCATTCTTCCCGATGACCATCAGCTTCGACAAGATCAACCAGCTGCGGCACGTGCTCTTCCTCAAGGACAAGGCCCATGTGCTGCAGCACATGGAGCGCCACAAGGAGATCATCAAGCCCAAATTTGACGCGATGCGCCGTCTGCTGGGCGAAGGGCTGGCAGACTGCGGCGCGATTGCCCGCTGGACCGACCCCAAGGGCGGCTATTTCCTCAGCCTGTACACCCTGCCGGGCTGTGCGAAGCGCACGGTTGCACTCTGCAAGGAGGCCGGTGTCGTGCTGACCGGCGCAGGGGCCGCATATCCGTATGGGATTGACCCGGAGGACACCAACATCCGCCTTGCCCCGACCTACCCGCAGCTGGACGAGGTGGAGGAAGCCACCAGACTACTCTGCATCGCGGTGCGCCTCGCGGCGGTGGAGCATCTGCTCGGCGCCTGAGCGAATGTTAGCAAAACCCGTGCGGGGAGAGGAGGGAAGAGGGATGCGAATCGGTGCTTCGAGCGCCTGCTTTTACCCCGCGTTCACCGAGGACGGGGTGGAAAAGCTGCAGCAGCTGGGAATTGACTGCATCGAAATCTTCATGAACACCTTTCAGGAGCTTGACCCGCAGTACCGCGCCCGCCTTCGCCGCCAGCTGGAGGCGGGGGGCACGCAGGTGCTCTCCTTCCATCCCTTCACCTCGGCGATGGAGTCCTTTTTCTTCGCCTCCGCCTATGAGCGGCGGCTCGCGGACGGGATTGAGCTCTACCGCAGGCTGTTTGACTGCGCGGCCGGTCTGGGCGCGGGAATCTTTGTGGTGCACGGGGATTACAAGGGAACCCCTTTCCCGTTTGAGCGCTACTGCGATAATTTTGCGCGGCGGTCCTCGATTGCGCGGGAATACGGCCTGACCCTCTGCCAGGAAAATGTCTCCCGCTGCCGGTGTGGCATCCCTGCCAACGTGTACAGGATGCGCCGGCTGCTGGGGGATGAGGTGCGGTTCGTGCTGGACCTCAAGCAGGCGGTCCGCGGCGGGGAGAAAATCGAGGAGATGCTCGCCGCGATGGGCCCCTCCTTGGCGCACCTTCACCTGAGCGACCACACCGAGGACTGCAGCTGCCTGCCGCCGGGGAAGGGGCAGTTTGACTTTGCTGCCTTTTTTGCCAAGCTGCGGGCAGACGGTTATCAGGGCGATGCCGTCGTCGAACTTTACCGGGATAATTTCGGGCCGGAGCAGGAGATTTTGGACGCAGTTTTGTTCTTGCGTCGCGCACAGGCCGAATAATCCAAAAAAATGTCAGAAAAAATTGAAACAGCTCTGTCGGATTTTGTCGAAAAATGTCGAATGCTGTCGAACCGTGTCGAATCGTGTCGAATTATGACGAACGAATCTTCTTTCCCTTTGCTTTCGCCTGTACTATAATGTAGGCAAAGAAAAAGAGAAGGAGGTGCTCTTGGATGACAAGTGGATGTGTCGTTGATAGGAAAAGCTGCCGTTCCGGGGCGAAAGAGTTGGAATACATCCTTCTTGGCAGTCCGGTGCTGGAACGGATGAGCTATTCGATGATGATCCTGTCTCGTCAGGAAACCGGGGACCGGTTTGCGCAGGTGGGAGACATCACCTGCAATGAGGCATTGGCGCGCAGCTGGTTCCAGAAGGTGTTCGACGCGCAGGTCCGACCGGAAAACTTGGGTGAGATACTCTATGAGCTGCTCACCGTCTGAGGAGGTTCAAGATGAAATGTCCCTATTGCGGCGAGGTGGAGTCGAAGGTCATTGACTCCCGCCCGGCGGATGACGGCGAGCGCATCCGCCGCCGCAGAGAATGCCTTTCCTGCAAAAAGAGGTTCACCACCTATGAGGTTGTCGAGACGGTCCCGCTGATGGTGGTCAAAAAGGATCGCTCCCGCGAGGCGTTTGACCGCCAAAAGCTGCTCAACGGGCTGATGCGCGCCTGTGAGAAGCGCCCGGTCCCAATCGACACCCTTGAGCGGGCGGTGGATGAGATCGAACAGACCCTCCTCAACACCTTAAACCGGGAGGTCACCTCGCTGGAGATCGGCGAGCTGGCAATGGAGCATCTCAAGCAGATCGACGAGGTCGCCTATGTCCGTTTCGCGTCGGTGTACCGGCAGTTCAGCGACATCAATACCTTTATGGATGAGCTGAAGGACCTGCTGAGCAGCAGTCAGAAAAAGCACAAGAACACATGACGCGCTGCGTCGATCTGCGCGCGGGCAGCCCGCAGGGCGGCCTCACAGTCGGTCTTTTGCCCGGCGGCGGCATAGCTCTGCAGCGGGGCGAGGGCGATCTCAGCCGCGGCGGCGTAATCCCGGCGCAGAAATAGGGTGAGCAGCCATTCTCTCGACCGGTAGTACCGGTCCAATTCCATCAATGTCTCGGCCAGAGCGGGGAGATCCCCGCTCTGGTTTTGTTTTTCTGCGGCAGAGAGGTAGTCGGTCAGACGGGTTGTGACGCGGTCCACCGACAACCCGCCGACCAGCGAGACCGAGAAGATGAGAATGAGGAGAAACAACGCAATCTTTACGCGGGACAAAGAAAGACCTCCTTCTGCGCGCCGCGGCGGGCGGCGAATACCGCGCCTCGCCGGCAGGACTATTTCTTTTTGATGATGGTGTACTCCCCATCGTCGCTGCAGAGCATCAGCAGCACATCCTGCTGGCCCACCTGCGCGTCCCGCAGCACCTTTTGCAGCCATGCGGGGCTGATGCCGCAGTAGGCCGCCGCATCCTTGCTGAAACAGCCGTCGATGATCAGCGGCAAGCAGGGGCGCTTTTGTGTCCCGGCCTGCCCGGATGCGTCCTGTGCGGTGAAGACGCTGATGCTGCCGTTGGTCTCGACCAGCGCGAGGTCGACCTCCTCCAGCCGGAAGATGTCCTTTGCCCGCAGCGAGGCCAGAAGGTCATCGACGGTAAAGCGCAGCTCCCGGAGGATTTCCTGATCGATCACCCCGCCGCGCACCACGATCTTGGGGTAGCCGGAGACCATGCTTGCCAGCCGGTGGGAACGGGTGCACAGCGCCGTGATGAGGATCTCGAGGCAGACAATTAAAAAAATCGGCAGCACGCAGGAGAGCAGCGGGATCTCCGGCGATTCAATCGGGATGGAGGCGAGGTTGGACAGCAGGATGGTGGAGACCAGCTCAGAGGGCTGCAGCTCCCCGATCTGCCGCTTGCCCATCAGGCGCATCGCGGCGATAATCATCACATAGATCACCAGTGTGCGCAGAATCACGACCATCAACCCGTTTTCCCCCCTCGCGGCAGCGTCCTGCCGTTATTCTGGGCAGGGCGGATTAAATTCATGCAGCGCCAGCCATACTATCCGACGAAATCTTCACACGGGGAGGGGTTTGATGGCGCCGCTTGACAAAAGGCTCGGCCGGAATCTCGCATGGCTGCGGGAACAGTTTGACGGGTCGGCGGATTTTTTTATCAAGGAGGTATGCCTTTGCGGGGTGGACTGCGCCGTGATGCTCTGCGACGACCTCGCGGGGGTGGACCTTGCGTGGGAGCTGCTGCTGCGCCCGCTGCAGTATGAGCAGCGGCAGTTTTCCGGCGGCGGGGAGCTGGCCGGCTATCTCGTCTCTGCCAGCGGCGTCCCGTTTTCCGCCGCGCCGATTGAGAGCCGCGAGGACCTGTTCTACAACCTCTGCGCCGGCAACGGGGTGTTTTTGGCGGACGGGGATGACAAGGCATATTCCTTTGCAGCGCAGAATTTCGCCCAGAGGTCCCCGGGCGAGCCGGACAGCGAGGTCAACATCTACGGCTCAAAGGAGGCGTTCTGCGATGTGCTGCGCCGCAATATGGGGCTGATCCGCCGCCGGGTGCGCAGCGAGGGGCTGGTGATCCGAACGATGCGGGTCGGCAGGTACACCGACACCGAGATCACGGTGGTCTATCACCGGGAGCTGGTGGACCCGCGTCTGCTTGAAGGGGTGATGGCGCGGCTTGAAAAGATCCGGCTGCAGATGGTGTTCGACTCGGGATATTTGGCGCCCTTTCTCGAAAAGAACCCCTATTCGCTCTTCAGCTGTGCCGGGCTGACCGAGCGGCCGGATACCCTGTGCGCCAAGGTCTGCGAGGGGAAGATTGCAATCCTCGCGGACGGCACCCCCTACGCGGTACTGGTGCCCTTCTTCTTCACTGAGAATTTCCAGTCGATGGACGACTACTGCTCCCGCCCGTATTACGCCTCCTTTATCCGGGCGCTCAAATACGCCGCGTTTTTGATCGCAGTGCTCTTCCCGGGGATCTTTGTCTCGGTGGCAAACTTCACCCCGGAACTGCTTCCCGGGCAGCTGCTGTACAAGGTTGCCGCCAGCGAGGCGGCGACCCCGCTGCCGCTCTTTATGGAGGCGATCTTTGTCAACCTGATCCTTGAGATCGTCAAGGAGGCGGGGCTGCGGCTGCCCAAGGCGATTGGGCACTCGGTCAGCCTTGTCGCGGCGCTGATTGTGGGGGACGCGGCGATCCAGTTCGGGATGCTCGGCTCCCCGGTGGTGATCGTGGCCTCCCTCAGCGCGATCTGCGGCTTCGCCGTGCCCTCCCTCTACCAGCCGATCACCATCCTGCGGATGCTCTTCATCCTCGCGGGCGGGCTGCTGGGGCCGCTCGGCATCGTGCTGACGCTGCTTGCGGCTATCTTCAACATCTGCTCGATCAACAGCTTCGGCCTGCCCTACACCGCGCCGCTGACCCCCTATGGGTGCGGGGCGCTGCGCGACGGGATCCTGCGGGCAAGCTGGAAAAAGATGCAGGGCGCGCGCTTTACCGTGGACGACCTGCCCGGCGCAAAGAGGGGGAAGCGGCATGAAGGATGATGCGATCAGCCGCGGGCAGCTGCTCGTCTGCATCTATCTGACCATGACCGCCGAGATGCTGATCCGCCCCTATCGGGAACCGATCCAGTTTCCCGCGCAGGTGCTGATCCCGGCGGCGGGGATGAACCTGCTGGTGATCGGGCTGGCGCTGCGGCTGGGCCGGCGCGCGGGGACCATCGGCTGCGCACAGCGGGCACAGAGCGGCGTCGGCAGGCTTGCGATGCTCTTTTGCACGGCGGTGCTGGCGCTTTCTGGCGGGGCGGCGCTGCAGGATGCGGACGGCTTTCTCGGGTTTACCGGGGGGCGGCAGTTTTCCTTTTTCCTCTTTTTAGCTCTCGCGCTGCTGCTGGTGTTTTATGCGGTGCGCCTTGGCGCCGAGGGCTTTGCCCGGGTGGGCGGCGTGGTGCTGACCCTGATGCTGCTCTCCCTCGGGCTGGTCATCCTATCCAACCTGCGGGACCTGCGGCTGCAGAACCTCCAGATTCTGCCGCAGTCCCATGAAAAGGTGGTGCAGGCGCTGGGCATCGGCTTTTATGCCTCCCCGGCGCTGCTGGCGGGGGTTGTCCTCACCGAAAAGACCGACCGCCCCGCCCAAATGCGGTGGGGCAAGCTGCTGGGCGGCATCTTTGCGACCTACTTTGTCCTGACCGTGGTCGGGGAGATGACGCTGGGCAGCTTTGCCTCGGTACAGCGCCAGCCGGTGTACACCCTCGCGCGGATTGGCGGAATATCGGTCTTTCGCCGTCTGGACAGCCTGCACTCCTCCGTCTGGCTGATGGCGCTCTTGCTGGGCGTTGTGGTGCAGGCGGCTGCCGCCGAGCTGCTGCTGCGCGGGGCGCTGCCCGCAAAATGGAAAAAATACACCGTTCTGCTGACCGCCCTGCTCTTCGGCGGCGCCGCGCTCTTTGTCCATCAGGAGACGGAGGCGGCGCTCTGGCGATGGCTCACAGTCGGCACCGCGGTGGGGATGCTGCTGCTCTGTGCGGGCCGCAAAGGAGGGGAAAAGAGGCAGTGAAACGCTTTTTGGCTCTGTTTGCCGCATTGCTACTGCTGACCGGGTGCCAGCGACCGGTCAGCTTGTCGGAGCGCGCGGTGGTCAAGATGATCTGCATCTCCCGGCAGCGGCAAAACTATCATGTAAAGCTGATTGCCTATACAGCACCGCAGAGCGAAGAAAATGCTGATGCCGAGCGGGAAATCCTCCTCGCCGAGGGGGAGGGCGACGCGGTGCAGACGGCGCTGCTCGATGCGGAGCACAGACTGGGCGCCGAGGCGTTTTATGCCCAAAATGAGCTGCTGCTCGTCGAACAGGAAGCCGCGGCGGACCGCCTCGGCGAGATCCTCGGCTACTTTTCGCAGGAGCGCGTCTCCCGGCCCAACACGGCGGTCTATGCCTATCAGGCAAATGAGGAGGAGTGCCTGCTCGACCCCGACACTGTCCAGCAGACGGTCAAGCTGCTCGAGGAGCAAAAGAACAGCTCCGGTCAGGACGGCGGCCTTGTGCAGATGATCTATCGCTTTGACCTCACCGGAGAGGTTGAGGACTTCTTTCTGCTGCCGCGGCTTGTGATGGGAGAGGGCGGGGTGCAGACCGACGCGCTGCTCTTTTTCCGGGACCGGGCGCTGCAGCTCGCGCTGACCGGCGAGGAGATGGAGGCGGCGCAGCTGCTGCTGGGCGAGCTGTCGCGGTACCGCTATCTTGATGGCGCAAACAGCTGCACTGCCGAGGATCTGCGGCTTGAGTACACCGTGGAGGATGCCCCGCAGCCCCGGCTGCAGCTGGCACTGCGGGGGGAGGTGCGGGATCTGCGCAGCGAGGCGGACCCCAGAGCGCTCTGCCGCGAGATCGAGAACCATCTTGCGGAACTGCTCGGGCAGGTGATCCTGCGCTGCTGCGTTGAGAACAGGACGGACCCGTTTCGGTTTGGATGGTGGTTCCTCGCGGTGGACGCGGACCGATTTGCGCCGCTGCTTGCAGAGGGCGCGCTGTTTCAGGAGAACACGGTGCAGGTCACGGTCCGCCTCACCCCCGCATCCTAAAGCGCAAAGCGCGGAAACGAAAAAGCACCCGATGCAGCAGGATATGCCGACCGGGTGCTTTTGCTGTGTCCTGTTTTGTCAGAGCTTGAAGTCCTCCGGGGAAAAGGAGGGCAGCTTCGGCTGACGGCGGGGGACCCGCTTGAGGGGGGAATACAAAAATTTGCGGCAGGAGTAGCGGGGGGAGACCATTCCCTTTTTGATGCAGAGGATCATCACATTGTCGGACGCCTTGCGCCCGTATTCGCAGTATTCGCAGGCGGGGGAGATCTCCCCGCGGAAAAGGGTGTTTTTCATCTTGACTCCTTTTAACTCCTTCAAAACGCGCGTGGATCAGGGCGGCAGGCCGTATTGGACGGGCCGCGCTGTCAGCTTCTATTATAGGGCGTTTTTTCTCTTCCGTAAAGCCCCGCCGCCGGCCAGCTCGCTGCAGAAGACGGCGAGGAGCAGAAAGAGAAAAAGCGCCGCCTCCCGCGGGAGCCGGAAGGGAAAGACCCATGCCGCGGCTTTGCCGGCGTTTTCAAAGACCGCAGCGGAATCGGGCAAAAGCCGGGCGAAAAGGGAGTAAAAGCCGAGGGTGAGCGGGAAGTGGAGCAGCCGGGAGAGGGCGAGCGGCCACAGCCGGATCTCGGGGGAGAGCAGCGCGCGCAGCTGCGCGAATGCGGAAAGGCCCAGCGCGCTGAGCGCGAGGGCGCAAAGCCGCAGGCCCTGCGCGCCGCCGAGCGCCGCGGCCCCGCGGCAGCCGGTGCTCACCTCCAGCAGCGCGCCGAGGGCTGCCGACAGTGCCGGGGCGAGCGGCAGAAGGGCGGCCAGCCCCCGCAGCAGCCCGAAAAAGAGCACAAAGCCGCAGATCTGCAGCATCGCATCGACCGCGCCGGACACCGCGTTTACAAAGAGGGCGGCCGGCTGCGGCGAGTTTTGCGCCGTGGCCTGTGCGGCGGGCAGCGCTGCGCCGGCGGGCAGAACGCGGGCGAGCAGCACAGCGCCGGTGAGAGAGGCGAGCAGAAGGCTCAAAAACAGCAGCATCCCCACCCGGGCGCTGCCCAGCATCCCGCTGCCGACCGCCACAATGACGAAGGCCGGCCCTTCGCAGGCACAGCCGCACAGCAGGATCTCCGCCTGACGCGCGGTCAGCTTTTTCTCCCG
>CALXBJ010000210.1 GCA_944386515.1 uncultured Pygmaiobacter sp. | reverse complement strand
GGCCGCAACGCCCGGGTGGAGGATGTCGTGCCTGCGATGGCCTTCCTGCTGTCGGATGAGGCCGGTTTTATCAGCGGGGCGGAACTGCCGGTTACGGGAGGCGCAAAATATTGAGCGAATATACCTTCCGGCTCGCGGTACCCGGCGATAAGGACGCGATTGTGGACTTTATGAACACCCACTGGGGTTCCCGCCACCCGCTGGTCAATCTGCCGGATTACTTTGCCTACTACTATCAGAACGGCGAGGCGCACCCCGACCGTCTGAACTTCGCGCTCTGCCTTTTTCCCTCGGGCGAGATTGCCGCGGTCTGCGGTTTTATCCCCTCCTCTCTGGCGGGGGACGAGCTGTGGATCTCGATCTGGTGCGCCGACAAAAGGGCCAAGGGCAGCGGGCTGGAGCTGATGGCCAAGATGCCCCAGCTCACCGGCGCGTCCCGGCTGAGCTGCAACAACATCCGGCCGCACACCATCCCGTTCTACGAATTTTTAGGCTACATCGGCGCGCGGATGAACCACTTTTACCGTCTGGCGCCCCGCACGGCATATAAGGTCGCGCGGATCAAGGACGCCTCCATCCTCCCGGTCGGCGGGGAGGGTACGCTGCGCCGGTTTGCGGATTTCAAGGCGTTGCAGGCGCAGTTTTCCGGCCTTGGGGCCGGACACCCCAAAAAGGACCTGTGGTACCTCGAGCGCCGGTATTTCGCTTATCCCCGCCAGAGCTATCTTGTCTATGGCGGCTTTCTGGGCAACGCCTGCCCGCTGCTCTTCTGCCTGCGCCGGGTCGAGGTCGAGGGGGCCTTTGTGCTGCGGTTGGTCGATGTCGTCGGGGATCACAGCCTTCTGCCCCATTTTGGCGCGGCGCTGGACCGGCTGCTGGGTGAGATGCAGGCGGAGTACATCGACTGCTATTGCTGGGGCGTGCCGCCCGAGACGATGGCCGCGGCGGGCTTTTGCGAGCGGGCGGAGGACGGGCCGAACATCATTCCCCATTACCTCACCCCGCCGCTGTATGAGAATGTCGAGTACTACCTGTTTACCAGCGACCCCGAGGGATTTGCCATGTTCCGCGCCGACGGCGATCAGGACCGGCCGAACATCAGCTGCTGATTTGCGCCGCTGCCGGCCCGAAGGAACCCGCGCGTCGTGCGGCTCCTTGCCTGCCGGGCGATGCACCTGTTTTTTCTTCCATCTGTGGGAGGCGGAGGGCTTTTGTGCCCTTTGCCTCCCCTTTTTTCTTTTTGCGCGCTGTGCCGCCTTCAGTCAGCGTCCTCCGTCTCATGGTCCGCTTTATAGAATGCCGTCACCCATTCATCTGCTCCCGCAGCCGCTCCACCGCCTTTTTTTCAAGGCGGGAGACATAGCGACACGCCTATTGTAAACGATGCCCTTTAAGAAATCGCCTCCAGCTCATGGAAGCGGAATTTGATGATGATTTCTTTTTCTTCGGTCAGCTCTACCCGTTCGATAAGGCTGACCAGCAACTCCCGACTGGTGAGTGCCGAGTCCAGAAACTGTTTCACCAGCGCCTTGGCTTTTTCTTCGGTGTTCATCGGCTGCTTTGCCTGTTCCTGTAGGCTCTTCAGCCGATCTTCCAGAACTGTGCGGTCCATCTTAACCTTCTGATAGATGCGCTGAAAGTCCTCTTCGGAGAGCAGGCCATTCAGCCGGTCCATGTACATCTGGTCCAGATTGGTGGTCAGAGCAGTGATTTTGGATTGCAGCGATTGCATCTCCGCTTCACAGCTGGCCGCCTTGCTGGCGTTCTCCACCGCTTCTTTTGCAATCGGGCGCAGCTGATCAGGATTCAGATAGGCCCGGCAGACCTCCCGCAATTTGCCAAGCACGGCTTCATTCACCGTTTCTTCCTTGATGGAATGACAGGTGCAAACACCCGCTTTGGTAAACCGCTGGTAGGTCCGGCAGACAAAGAACAGGCGATCTTCTCCGGCAGCATTCTTGCGGTTGAGTACTGCCATGGGGTAGCCGCACTCGTGACAGAAGATCAGCCCTTTCAGTAAGAAGTCGTAGGTTCGGCTTCGGGTGTGCTTGCGGCTGCTGACCAGCAACTGCACCTTCTGAAAGGTCTCCGGGTCAATGATCGGCTCGTGCGTGCCCTCCACTACCACCCAGTTTTCCGGGGATTGCTTCAAACACTTTTTGGACTTGTAGCTGATTTTTACGCTGCGCCCCTGGACCATGTTGCCGATGTAGGTCTCGTTTTTCAGCATTTCGGAAATCCGCTCACTGCTCCACAGGCCGGTGTAGGGGCCAGGGGTTCCAACCTTCCAGCCGCAGTAGGTGGCCGGTGTAGGGACGCCCTCTTCATTAAGCGTAGTCGCAATCTTGCGGCAGCTCATACCGGAAAGGGCTAAAGCAAAGATACACCGCACTACCGGAGCCACTTCCTCGTCAATGACGATCTTGTTTTTCTCGGTGGGGTGCATCTTGTAGCCGTACATGGGCTTGCCGCCGATGAACTGTCCCTTCCGCTGTTTATCCCGCTTGACGCTCTTGATCTTTTTGGAAATGTCCTTGGCGTACATGTCGTTCATGATGGCACGGAATGGGGTGATGTCGTTGGCGGTGGAGTCCACCCCGGTGTCGATGCCGTCCAGCAGGGAGATGTACCGCTCCCGGTGCTCCGAGCACTACCGTTCCATGTAGTGGCCGGTCATGCTATATTCACGGCCCAGACGGGAGAGGTCCTTGGTGATGACCATGTTGACCTTTTTGGTTTCAATATCGCCAATCATCCGTTGGAAACTGGGACGGTCAAAGCTGGTGCCACTCCATCCGTCGTCCACATAG
>CALXBJ010000209.1 GCA_944386515.1 uncultured Pygmaiobacter sp. | reverse complement strand
ATGGCGATATAGGATAGATCCATGTAATTTCCTCCACGGCAGCCGGCGGCTGCATTTACTCCTGACAACAAAGCCGGCGGATGCGCTGCATCCGCCGCCTTGCCGGTCGTTTACCGACCTATTATATCACATTTTTCGAGACCGCGCCAGCGTCACGCTCAGCGGATCACAATGTCCGCGCCGAACCACTTCTCCGAGATCTCGGCGGCCTTGCCGCTCTCGATGCAGGCGGCAATCGCGTCATTGACCGCCTCGGTCAGCTCGATATCGCTCTTGCGGAAGCCAATCGCATACAGGTCATCGCCAAAGTCGAAGGACGCCACGCCGAAGATGCCGCCCAGCTGGGTGTTCTTGTACTGCCCGAGCACCTCGTCGACGATCATCGCGTCGATGCGGCCGGCCTGCATATCCATGATAACCTGATCGTAGGTGTCATACTCGGTGATCTTGTCCTTGATCGCGTCATAGACCTCGTCCGCCATCACGACCTCAAGCGCGGAGGATTCCGCCTGCACACCGAGGTTGTAGTTGGCAAGGTCCTCCTTGGAGGAGAGGGTGACCCCCTCGTTGGTCATGACGATGATCTTGTTGTTGAGGTAGGCATTGGTCATGCTCATGGTTTCCTGCCGCTCAGGGGTGATGGACAGGCCGTTCCACAGGCAGTCGACCTTGCCGGTGGAGAGCTCCATCTCCTTCGCGGACCAGTTGATGGGCTGGAAGACCGCCTCAACGCCCAGCTCCTCGCAGACCGCAGTCGCGAGGTCGATGTCAAAGCCGACCAGCTCGCCGCTCTCATCCCGGAAGCCCATCGGGGCAAAGGTGTCGTCCAAACCGATGACCAGCTGGCCCTTTGCCTTGATGTCCTCAAGGCTGGTGGAATAGCTGCCGCCCTCGGAAGAGGTGGCCGCCGACTGAGAAGCGGTGCTGCTGCCCGCCGCGGCGCTGCTGTCGCTGCCGCCGCAGGCGACAAGGCTCAGTGCCATCAGCGCTGCAAGTGCAAGGGATACCATCTTTTTCATCTTTATTTCCTCTTTTCTCTTTTTGGGGTTTTCCCTCTTTGGTACAAACGAATTATACTTCATTCTGATAAAGTTGTAAAGCGATAATTGAATAAAAGGGCCGTTTTTGTTTAATTTACCAGTTTTTTGCAATTTTCACGTTGCAAAGCAAGGCAGTGTGCCCGGTTTTTTTGCCGATTTTCTCTTTTGAGACCTTCTTTTTTCACTTTTCTTTTTTGCAAGTTTTAAAAGAATCCGCTTATTTTTCCTATTCCTGCGCTGTTTTTTCGATTTTGCGCATCCCAAAAGCACCCTTCAAAATTCTCTCATAAAAAGAAAAATTTTCCCTTGACAAATGCGGCTGGTTTTCGTATAATAAACAAGGCTTCTCAATCAGGCCATCACAAAAATGCGGCTTTAGCTCATCTGGTAGAGCGCCACCTTGCCAAGGTGGAGGTAGCGAGTTCGAGCCTCGTAAGCCGCTCCATACGGTGCTGTAGCCAAGTGGTAAGGCAAGGGTCTGCAAAACCCTCATGCGACGGTTCAAATCCGTCCAGCACCTCCAGCAAATCGCAGATCATCTGATCTGCGATTTTTTTATCCCTCGCTTTCCTGACGCAAAACGCCTTTGCGCCAAACCTTCTGCTAGATGCAAAAGTGTTTGGTACAAAGGCGTTTTTTTACTCTTTGCTGCCAGCCGTGCGGTTTTGCGCCGCTCAGCCGGTCAGCACCCCGTCATTGCCCAGAATCAGCGCGTTTTGGGGCCGCTGCGGGTCATAGCAGATTGTGAGGGGGCTGCCCACCGCAATCGGGCCGAGCACAAAGGATTTCCTCTGTCCGATTGGGATCTTGCCCAGCTTGATTGCGCGGTTTTTGATCTTCGCCGTCTCCTTCACCCGGTACTCCCTGCCGTCCACGGTATAGCGCGCCACAATCACCCACGGGTGGTCCAGCCCTCTGCTGAGGATCTTCTCCACCTGCCCCGTCGTCCGGCCGGTATAGGCGGCGAGCTTTTGTTTTCGCCTTGTTTTGCTGATGGAAAGGACCAGCAGCACGACCGCAAGCGGAACCAGCAGGATCCCTGCAAAGATCAAGAGGATCATTACCCCATCGCTCGGCATTGTTTTCTCTCCGTTTCCTTTTGGCGTTCTTTTCCCCTATTCTATCACACCGCATATCTGCCGGCAACCGCCGCGCCGCAGACCGCGCGGATGCGCTTTTTGGCATTATCTCGCCCCTTTTCCCTTTCATGCAACCGGCGGTTGCCGCAATGCCGCAGACGGTTGGTTGCGGCATTTTGATTTTATGGTAGAATAAAAAACGCAGCAAAATAAAAACCGCAAAGGAGGTTTTATAGATGACGATCGGGGAACGGATCGCCGCGCTGCGAAAAAAAGCAGGCCTTTCACAGGAGAAGCTGGCCGCGCTGATCGGGGTCTCCCGGCAGGCAATCGGCAAGTGGGAGGCGGACCTTTCGCTGCCGGGCATCGATAATCTGCAGGAGCTTGCAGCCGTGCTGCAGGTCAGCTGTGACGAGCTGATTACCGGGGCCGCCCCCGCCGGGCGGGCGGAAGACGGGAACGAGCAGATCGCGCTTGAAAGTGTCAGGGAGCTGTTCACCCAAAAGGAACAGGCTGACCGGCAGCGCACGCGCCGGCAGTTTCTCTTCTCCCTTCTCCCCTCCCTGCTCGCCTGCGCCCTCGCGCTGGGCAGCCTTGCCGTGGGCTGCATCTCCTTTTTCCGGATGCAGGCGCTCGAGGAGCGGATCACCGGCCTTGATACCACGATTGCAGGGCTGCAAAACCCTGTCTACATCGGGCCGAATACCGGCAGCACAGCGGAGCAGTCCTCCGTTATCGCCGACTTTGATCGCAGCTATACCCTGCTGCCCGGTGGAGACAGCGTGCAGCTGCGGGTCAGCGTGCTGCCCAAAAACCTTGCAGAGGGCCAGAGCGCACGGTTTTCGCTGATTGCAGACGGGCAGAACTTGACCGTCCCCGCGTCGGCGGAGGGCGGGGAGTTTTGGGCCGAGCTTGAAATCCCTCTCACCAACGACTTTAATTCCTTCAAGGTCTCCTTTTTGCTGGACCGCCCCGACGGCGGCACCGAGCAGGAGCTGCTCTTCACCGAGGCGGAATTTCTCACCCAGTACACACTGTATCTTGTATTGGAGCCCGAGGACTTTTCCGCCCGGCCCCAATCCGACGGCAGCTGGATGGTGGGCGGGCGGATGGCGCTCACCGTCGAGTGCTGTGAAAACCGGTACCCGGTCTCCGGGGTGCTCGAGCTGGTGATTGACGGCAAAACGGTGCAGACCGAACAGATGGATGAGCGGATCTTCGATAGCGTCACTGGCGGGGAGGACGCGGCGATTGAACAAGCGGCCGCCGTCTGCGGATTTACCTCCTACCACAATTTTAAGCTGAGCCGTTACACTGCCTCCGGCGCCGATGCGATTATCCTGCGCGCCACCCTCACCGATAACCTCGGGAAAGAGCACACAGCCCAGTGGACCGCGGCTGACGGCGATTGAAACGAAAGATACAAAAAGGCCGGTGTAGCGCACCGGCCTTTTGCTATGCTCTTTTTCGCTGCTCTTTTACAGCTTCTCGATGGCCTCGATAACCATATCGCGCAGCGTTGCGGGGTTGCCCTGCCCGCGGCTGGCGCGCATACACTGGCCCACGAGGAAGCCGGCGACATTGGTCTTGCCCTTCTTGTAGTCGGCAACCGCCTTGGGGTTGTCGGCGAGGACCTTGTCCACGATGCCGGCGAGCGCTGAGGCGTCGCTGATCTGGGCGAGGCCCTTCTCCTTGACGACCTCCTCCGGCTCGACATCCTTTGCCATGATCTCCTCGAGCACCGTCTTCGCCGCGGTGTTCGAGATGGTGCCCTTGTTGATCAGCTCGATCATGCCGACCAGATGCTCGGGGGTGAGGGCGGTGTCGGTGATCTCAACCCGCTGCTCGTTGAGCAGCTTTGCGATGTCGCCGAGCACCCAGTTCGCGACCGTCTTGGCCTCGCACCGGCCCAGCGCGACGCAGGAGTCAAAGAAGTCCGCGCGCGCCTTGTTGACGCTCAGCAGTTGGGCGTCGATCTTCTGCAGGCCGAACTCCTTGACATACCGCAGCGTCTTTGCGGTGGGAAGCTCGGGCAGGCTGGCCTTGAGGGCTGCGATCTTCTCATCGCTCACCACAAAGGTCAGCAGGTCGGGATCCGGGAAATAGCGGTAATCCTGCGCATCCTCTTTGCTGCGCATGACGATACTCTTGTTCTTCGCGTCGTCCCAGCGGCGGGTCTCCTGCTGGATGGTGCCGCCGGAGGCGAGCACCTCCATCTGCCGCTCGGATTCATAGACGATCGCGCGGTAGACTGCGCCGAAGCTGTTGACGTTCTTCATCTCGCAGCGGGTGCCGAACTCGGCGGCGCCCTTGGGCCGGACCGAGACGTTGACGTCGCAGCGGACGCTGCCCTCCTGCATCTTGGCGTCGCTGATGCCCAGATACAGCAGGATGGTGGTGATGGTCTCAAGATAGGCCTTTGCCTCCTCGGCACTGCGCAGGTCCGGCTCGGAGACAATCTCGATCAGCGGCACGCCACAGCGGTTGTAGTCGCACAGGGTGCCGTCAAAGGAATCGTCGTGGATCAGCTTGCCCGCATCCTCCTCGATGTGGATCCGGGTGACCCCGATCCGGCGCACGTCGTCCCCGACCAGAATGTCGAGATACCCGTGCTCGCACAGCGGTACATCGAACTGGGAGATCTGGTAGGCCTTGGGCAGGTCGGGATAGAAGTAGTTCTTTCGGTCCTGCTTGGTGACCCCGTTGATCTTGCAGTTGAGGGCGTGGCCCATCTTGACCGCGCTCTCCACCACCTGCTGGTTGAGCACCGGCAGGGTGCCGGGCAGGCCCATGCAGACCGGGCAGCAGAGGGTGTTGACCTCGGCGCCGAAGCGGTTTTCGCAGCTGCAGAAGATCTTGGTCTTGGTATTCAGCTCGGCATGGACCTCAAGGCCGATGACCGTTTCAAAGTTGTTGTTCATCTCGCTCACATCTCCTTTACTGCGAAGCCGCCCACAGCCGTCTCATAGCATTTTGCGATCGAGAGCAGCCGCGTCTCGCTGAATTTCGGGCCGATGACCTGCATACCGATCGGCATCCCAGCGCTGTCGCTGCCGCAGGGGAAGCTGATGCCCGGCAGGCCGGCGATGTTGACGGTGACGGTGCAGACGTCCGACGCATACATCTGGACGGGGTCGTCACACTTCTCCCCCAGCCGGAAGGCGGTGGTGGGGTTGACCGGGGTCAGGATGGCGTCGCACTTTGCAAACGCGTCGGCAAACTCCTTGGCGATGACGTTCTGCAGCAGCTTTGCCCGCTTGTAATAGGCATCGTAGTAGCCCGAGCTGAGCACATAGGTGCCCAGCATGATCCGGCGCTTGACCTCAGCGCCGAAGCCCTGGCTGCGGGTGGACAGATACAGGTCGTTCAGGGTGCCCTCACGGCTGCCGGAGAACCCGTACTTGACCCCGTCATACCGGGCGAGGTTGCTGCTTGCCTCGGCGGAGGAGATGATGTAATAGGCGGCCAGCGCATAGTCGGTGGAGGGCAGCGAGATCTCGACGATCTCGGCGCCCAGCGCCCGCAGCTGCTCGGCAGCGGCATAGACCGACGCCTTGACCTCGGCCGAGATGCCCTCGCCGAAGTACTCCTTGGGGATGCCCAGCCGCAGCCCCTTCACGCTGCCCTCGACCTTGCCCAGCGAGGTCTCGCGGGAGGTCGCGTCCCGCACATCGCGGCCGCAGATCGCGCCGTAGAGCAGCGAGACATCGTCCACCGTGCGGCCGAACGGGCCGATCTGGTCCAGCGAGGAGGCAAACGCGACAAGGCCGTACCGGCTGACCGCGCCGTAGGTCGGCTTGAGGCCGACGATGCCGCAGAAGCTGGCCGGGCAGCGGACCGAACCGCCGGTGTCGGAACCCAGCGCCAGCGGCACCTCGCAGGCGGCGACCGCCGCGGCGCTGCCGCCGGAGGAGCCGCCCGGCACCCGCTCGGTGTCCCAGGGGTTCTTGGTCTTTTTAAAATAGGAGTTCTCACAGCTGCCGCCCATCGCGAACTCGTCCATGTTCACCTTGCCGGTGACCACGATGTCCTGCGCGTTGAGCTTCTCCATGACGGTGGCGTCATAGGGCGGGACAAAATTCTCCAGCATCCGGGAAGCACAGGTCGTCTTGATCCCCTTGGTGCAGATGTTGTCCTTGATGGCGATGGGGATGCCGGCCAGCGGGGCGATCTCCTCACCGGCGGCGAGCTTTTCATCCACCCGCTTCGCGGCGGCGCGCGCCTCGCCGGCGGTGACGGTCAGATAGGCGTCGACCTGATCCTCGACCGCGGCAATCCGGCCCAGCGAGGCCTCGGCGATCTCCGAGGCGCTGACCTCCTTGGCGCGCAGCATCGCGGCCAGTTCGGTCGCGGAATACTCATACAGTTTTTTCATCTTTCCCTTCCCCCTCACTCACTCTACGACCTTGGGCACCATCAGGCAGCCCGCGGCGGTCTCCGGCGCGTTTTTGAGCATCTCGTCCCGCGGGAAGGAGGGCTGCACCACATCCGGCCGCAGCTCCATCGTGTTCTCGGGGTCCAACAGGCTCTCCTTGCTGGTCAGCTCGGGCAGCTTTTCCACCATGTTGACAATGCTGGAAAGCTCCTGCTCCATCTTGGGGATCTCCTGCTCAGGGATATCCAGCTTCGCCAGCTTTGCGATATGTCTTACATCGATCTCCATATCTGCGTTCTCCTTTTCTTATAATTTATATTGATTCCTGATTTTTATGGATCATCTCAAAAAAGGCCGCCTCGTCGATCACCGGGATGCCCAGCTCCCCTGCCTTGGTCAGCTTGCTGCCGGCCGCCTCGCCCGCGAGCAGGTAGCTCGTCTTCTTGGATACCGAGCCGGTGGCCTTGCCGCCGTTCTTGCGGATCAGCGCCTCCGCCTCGTCCCGCGAGAGGGTGGGCAGCGTGCCGGTCACCACGATGGTCATCCCCGCGAGGTAGTCGGTTTTCTCCTCACCGGTGTAGGTCATATTCACCCCGGCGGCGCGCAGCCGCTCGATCAGGTCCCGGCTGCCGGGCTTTGAGAAGAACTCCACCACGCTCTGAGCCATGATGCCGCCAAAGCCGTCGATTGCGCCGATCTCCTCCTCGCTCGCGTCCATCAGGCTGTCCATCTGGCCAAACCGCTCGGCGAGCGCCGCCGCGGCGGTCTCGCCGATGTTGCGGATGCCCAGCGCATTGACCAGCCGGTCGAGGTTGTTCCCCTTTGAGCGGGCAATCGCCGCAAGAAGGTTTGAGGCGGATTTTTCCTTGAACTTGTCCAGCGTCAAAAGCTGTTCCATCGTGAGGGAATACAGGTCCGCCGCGTTCGCGACATAGCCCTTTGCGACGAGCTGCTCGAGCACCGCCGGCCCGCAGCCGTCGATCTCCATCGCCCCGCGGGAGGCAAAGTGGATCAGGTTGCGCATCTGCTGGGCAGGGCACTCTGGATTGAGGCAGCGCAGCGCCGCCTCCCCCGGCAGCCGGGAGACCGGCTGCCCGCAGGAGGGGCAGACCGCCGGCATCTCAAAGACCGGCGCCCCCTCCTTGTGCGCCGCAGCGCCGAGCACCTCCGGGATGATGTCCCCCGCCTTGCGCACCCGGATGCGGTCTCCGATCCGGATCTCCCGCTCGCGGATGAAATCCTCGTTGTGCAGCGAGGCGCGGGAGACGGTGGTGCCCGCCAAGAAAATCGGGTCAAACACCGCCGTCGGGGTCAGCACCCCGGTGCGTCCCACCGAGACCTCAATCGACCGCAGCTCGGTCTCCTTGACCTCGGGCGGGTATTTAAAGGCGATTGCCCAGCGCGGGAACTTGCTGGTACTGCCCAGCATATTCCGCAGCCGGAAGTCGTCCACCTTGACCACCGCGCCGTCGATGCCGTAATTGACCTCGCCGCGGGTGCGGCCGATCCGGTCGATCTCCTCGCGGATCTGCTCGGCCGTGTAAACGGTCTTAAAGCGCGGGGAGACCGAAAAACCCAGCCCTGCCAGCCAGTTCAGACTCTCGGCATGGCTGTAAAAGGTTTTGCCTTCACACTGCTGAACATTGAAGACAAAGATCTCCAGCCCGCGGGAGGCCGTGATCTTTGGATCCTTCTGCCGCAGCGAACCCGCCGCCGCATTGCGCGGGTTCTTGAAGGGCTTGCCGCCCTCGTTCTCCTGCGCGGCGGAGACCGCCGCAAAGGTGTCCTTCGGCATATAGACCTCGCCCCGCACCTCGAGAAAGGCCGGCGCCCCCTTCAGCTTTTTGGGGATGCCCTTGACCTTTTTCAGGTTGGCGGTCACATCCTCCCCGACAAGGCCGTCGCCCCGGGTCGAGCCCCGCACAAAGACCCCGTCGCGGTATTCCAGACTGACCGACAGCCCGTCGATCTTGGATTCCACCACAAAGGTGAGCTGCTCCGACTCCTCGCTGACCCGGCGGACAAAGTCCTCTACCTCCTCAAAGGAAAAGACGTCCTGCAGGCTCTCCATCTTCACGGCATGGGGCACCTTTTCAAAGGAGGAGGATGCCGCCGCGTCGATGATCTGGGTGGGGGAATCCGGCACAATCAGCTGAGGAAACTCCCGCTCGAGCGCCTTGAGCTCCCTTGTCAGCGCGTCATACTCAAAGTCCTCCAGCTCGGGGGCGTCCTGATTATAATAGAGGTCATCGTTTTTTCTGATCTCGGCGCGCAGCTGCTCAATCCGCGCGCGCGCCTGCTGTTCGTCCATGCCATCACCGCCCTATCTGAATCAGTATACCACAACTCTATTGATTCTGCCATATTTTCGGCGGCTTTTTTGTATAAAATTCAGCTGCCGTCGGCAACTGCATAAAATTCCGGGACCGCCCCGATGATGAGGGTATCCGCGATGCTGACCTGCGTGTTCACCTGCACGCTGGTGGTATAGCCCGGGATGATGGCGCTCATCTCAACGGTGAACTCCATCAGGATCTTGTGCTGGGTCTGGTTGATCCCCGCAGACTCCAGCGTGCTGGTGATGTTGCTCTCGACAAAGGACGCCGGCACAACCTGAAATCGGATTGCAGGCCCCCGCCCGGCAAAGATCTGCCAGCCCAGCAGGGTGCCCAGCGGCACCTCGACCTCCTCCAGTTCCAGCGCCGCGAGATGGGCGCTGACCGCATCGGTCAGCCGTGCCTTGACCCGGTTGATCGCCGCGGCGTCGGTCTCGACTGAGGTCACCGCCCCCTTTTCGTCCCGGGTGATGGTGACAAGGTCCTCATAGCCGATCTGCTCGTCCTCCAGCTCCTGCAGCACCGCCTCGTTGATGGCGAGGATGCTGCTGACCCGCGCCTGATACTGCGCCATCGTGATGACCACCGGGCGCACTGCATGGTCAAGCTCAACGAGCACAACCACCGCGGCAATCAGCGCCAAAACGGCCTTTGCCATCCTGCCAAACCGGCTCTTTTTCCTCCTTTGTGGCCTTCGCATTGCCCTCTCCCCTTTTGCGGCTCTCTCCTTCCACTATATGCGGTTTCGCGCAAAGAGGGTACCTCTGCGGGGCGGATGCGCGGGTCAAGACGTCGTTTTTTCCCTTTTTGCCGTCTTTTCAAAATATTTCCCGCGCGATCCTCCCACGGGCGCAGCCCCCCCTTGACAAAAACTGTATTACTGTTATAATACAGTTAGAAAGTGTATTATCTCTCTAATACAGTTTGCCGGAAAGGAGGGTTCCCTTGCTGCGGTTTGAAGAGCTCATTTTAGACAACAACAGCCCGATTTATCTGCAGATCCTGCGGTTTGTCAAGCAGGGGATCGCGTCCGGCACGGTCTGCCGCGGCGACGAGCTGCCCTCCCGCCGGACCCTCTCCGCACTGCTTGGGGTCAATCCCAACACCGTCCAAAAGGCCTTTCGCCTGCTGGAGGAGGAGGGGATCCTCGAGTCCCGCACCGGTGCAAAGAGCGTCATCTGCACCGATGAGGCGGCCGCCGCCCGCATCTGTGCCGAGCTGCGGGAGAGCGACGCGCGGCTCGCGGTCCAGATGCTGCGGGAGAGCGGGCTGACCAAGGAGGGGGCGCTGGCCCTGATCGACCGTTTTTGGGACGGTTCCCCGGAAAGGAGCAACGGATGAAAAAGCATCTCTCGGTTTTCGCACTCGCAGTGCGCGGCACCCTTTACAAGGTGCTCGCCATCTGCGCCGCAGCCGCCCTGCTGCAGCTTGGCCTGTGTGTCTTTTTCCTGAAATGGGGCACAGCTTGGGAGGGTATCCCCACCCTTCTTGAGCAGCTGATCGACCTCACCTTTTACGGGGTTGTCGCCAAAATCGCGTTTATCGCCGTCTGCGCGATGCTCTGTGTCTTCAGCTGCGACCACTCCCCCAGCCGCAGCGGCTATACGCTGCGCCGGCTGCAGATTGGCGAGCGGACCGCCGTCTTCTGGTTCGCGGTATGCAACGCCGGGATGCTGGCGCTGTTCTGGGCCAGCCAGCTCGCGACCGCCCTTGCGGTCTATCTGCTCTGCCGCTGGGCCGACCCGTCGGTGGCGGCCTTTCCGCAGACCCTGCTGATCGCCTTTTACCGAAACGGATACCTGCACGCGCTGCTGCCGCTGCGGGAGGTGAGTCTCTGGGTGCGCAACCTCTCCCTTCTGGCCGCCCTCGCGCTCTGCTGTGCCGCTTTCTCCTACCATCAGCGCCGCGGGCACAACCGGCTCGAGCCGCTGGTTCTCATGCTCTTTACCCTATTCTACTTTTCGCAGCCGGCCGGCAGTCTGGACAGCGACCTTGTCCTGATCCTTGTCGCCCTCGCGGCCGGCGTGTTCTCACTGTTCAGCCTTCGGGGAGGTGCCACAGATGATGCGTCGTCTTGAAACGCTTGTCCCGGTCGGACTGGATCCCCAGCGGGAGCTGTGCTGGTTTGGGATCGGGATGGGGCTCAGCTTTTTGTACAGTCTCCGATTTCCTCTTTCTTTTTTCGCTGAGCGCAGCGACCTGCTCTACCAGCTGGAGCATCTCTCCGCCGCCGACGCGCAGGGGCTGGCGATGCCCTGCTTTTCCGCAGTCTACGGCAACGCCTATCTGGTTTTTTTGCTGCTCGCGCTGTGTATGCCGCCCCTCGCGCTCTCCCACTATCTCTACCACTATCAGGGGAGCCGCAGCATCTACCTGATGCGCCGGCTGCCCAACCGGTGGGAGCTGCCGCGCCGCTGTCTCGCACTGCCGGCCTGCGGCGCCGCGGCAGCGCTGGCCGGCTGCCTGCTCATCACCCTGCTCTGGATGGGGATCTATCTGCTTGCCACACCGCGGGAGCTGCTCTCCCCGCTCTGGTATCTATAACCGAAAGGACGGGATCATCTATGCTTAAATTGGAATCGGTCAGCAAGTCTTACCGCAGCCAAAAGGCGCTGCAGGGGATCTCGCTCGAGCTGCACGGCGGCGAGATCGTGGGGCTTTTCGGGGAGAACGGCGCCGGCAAAACCACCCTGATAAACTGCATCCTCGGATATCTGCGCTATGAGGGGCGCATCACGCTGGACGGGGAGCCGATCACCCGCAAAAACATCGCCCGGCTCTCGCTTGCGACCAGCGTGCACTCCTTCTTCCCCGCCCTCACCGCCGCCGCCCATCGGGACTTTTACCAGATGCACTTTCCCAAATTCCGCA
>CALXBJ010000208.1 GCA_944386515.1 uncultured Pygmaiobacter sp. | reverse complement strand
CATCTGGTACTTGTTCTGGACCCCCGGCTCAAAGCAGAACTCCCCCATCACGCTGCCGATCAGCACCGGGATGGTCTTGGCGTGGTCGGTGAAGCCGACCTCGCGCGGGTTGCCCTTGTACCATTCGTTCGCGACGGGCCAGCAGCCGATGTAGCCGCCCGCGCGGCCGACCTCGCCGGCCACCGCCTTGTAGGCCTCGACCAGACGCGGGTAGGCCAGCGTCTCAAGCCGGCCGACCTCGCTCTCCGGGATGCCCAGATACCCCAGCATCGCCCGCACCAGCGGCGCGCCGTCGGTGCTCTTGCCGGGGTTGAGGTCGGTGACCCCGCTCTCGATGATGCCCTTGTGGAACAGCCCGTCCGCCGCGGGGGTGTTCATCAGGGTGAGCACCTTTTCCCCGCCGCCCGACTGGCCGAAGAGGGTCACGTTGTCCGGGTCGCCGCCGAACGCGGCGATATTGCGATGGATCCACTCGAGCGCCGCCACCAGGTCGGCGTTGCCGGCGTTGGCGGAGTTTTGGTACTTCTCCCCGAACGCGGACAGGTCGAGATAGCCCAGGATGTTCAGCCGGTGGTTGACCGAGACGACCACCACGTCCCCGAATTCGCACAGCCGGTCCCCCTCGTAGGCGACGTGCTCGATCGCGCTGCCCGCCGAGAACCCGCCCCCGTGCAGCCAGACCATGACCGGCTTTTTGGCCGCCGGGTCAAGGCTGCGGGTCCACAGGTTCAGGTTCTGGCAGTGCTCGTCCATCGGCCAGTAGCGGTGGGGCACCAGCACCTCCTTGTCGGGGGCGTCCTGCTCCATCAGCGGGCAGACGTAGCCGTAGCTCAGCGCGTCCCGCACCCCCTCCCAGGCCGGCACCGGGCGGGGCTGGCAGAACCGCTCCGCCTCGGCGTAGGGGATCCCGTAGAAGGTATAGGTCCCGTCCAGAATAAAGCCCCGGATCTTGCCCTTTGCGGTGTTGACCACCGGCTCGGTCGGGGTGCAGACGAATTTTTTGGCCATAATCGCATCGCTCCTTTTCACGCGGCGGCGGGCAGGGGTTTTGCTCTCCCGCGCCCGCCGTGCTGTTTTTTTGAATAACAGATTGTTATTTTGACTCGATTTTTGACGATACGTTTTAAACTTTTGGTTGAACTTTTTTTGGATATTACAAAAAATTGATTTTTTTTGCTTTTCTGCCGGTTCTGCAGCCGCGGGTTTCTCTCCCTCTCCGCCCCCGGTCGTGCAGGGCGGCTTGCCGGGACAGCCGCGGGCGCAGGGCCTTGTCGACGCAAAAAGACCGGCGCGGGAACGCAGTCTGCAGCCGCCGCATTAAAAGACCGGCGCGGGAACGCAGTCTGCAGCCGCCGCATTAAAACGCAGTCTGCAGCCGCCGCATTAAAAACGTTTTTTGCGGGACTGTTCGCGCAGGTCGCCGATGGTGCTGCCGGTGTGCTTTTTGAAGACGCGGCAGAAGTAGGTCGGGTTGCCGTAGCCGGTGCGCGCGGCGATCTCCCGGATGGACAGGCGGGTCTCCTTTGCGAGGCGGACCGCGGCTGCCATCCGCACCCGGGTGAGGCACTCGACGAAGGTCTCGCCCTGCTCGCTCTTGAACAGCCGGCTGAGGTAGAAGGGGCTGATGCCGATCTGGCCGGCCACCGAATCCAGCGAGATCTCGCTGGCGTAATGCTCCTCGATGTACCGCAGCGCCTGGCGGACATAGGTCTCCTCCTCGCCGCCGCCCTCCTCGGCCAGCAGCGCGGCGATGCGGTAAAAGCCCTCCCGCAGCAGGGTGGCCCCGTCCGCGCCGGGTTTTTCCAGCTCGGCGGCGGTGCGCTCGAGCTGGGCGCGCAGCGCGCCGCGCGCGGCGGCGGTATGCTCGAGCTGTTCGCCCGCCGCCGTCCAGAGGGCCACCGCCGCGCCCGGCTCCTGCCGCAGGCGGGGTGCGAGGGTGTTCAGCTCGGCGCCGATCCGCTGCAGGTTGCCCTCCCGCGCGAGGCCGACCAGCGCCTCGGCCGCGGTGCGGCTGCGGGACAGGCGGTCCTGCTGCTCGCGCCGGTAAAAGGCCACCCCCTCCTCCCCCGCGTCGATCAGCGAGAGCAGGCTCTCCTGATAGGAGCGGCCCATCAGCTCGAACCGGGCATAGATCCCGCCGACCCCCGCGCGCAGCGGCAGCTGCAGGCTGGGGTTGAGCTTATCCACCGCCACCCGCAGCACGTCGGCGATCCAGCGGCGCTGCTCCGGCTCGGGGCGGACGGGGACGAAGAGCAGCAGGCAGAGGTTGCTCTCGGTGACCGAGGCCAGATAAAAGCAGCTGTTGCCCAGCGCCGCGTCCAGCGCGGCGCGCAGCACCGCCTTGTCCTGCGAGCGCAGCCCCCCCGCCCCGCCGACCACCGGCACCAGCGCCGCCACCGCGCCCGCCTCAAACCGCACCGCGTGCATCTCACAGTAGGTGTCAAAGCTGCCCGCGGCCGGCTCCCCGATGAAGAGGGAGTACATGATCTCGCTCTCCATCACCGGCTGGATCTGGACAAACAGGTCCTGGATCTGCTTTTGGCTGCGGCTGTCCCGCCGCTGCTCGTCGATCTGGCGGCAGAGCTTGCGGATGGTGGCGATGGTGACATCCCGCTTTTCGGGCTTGAGGATGTAGGCGTCGATCTTGAGCGCCAGCGCCCGCTGGACATACTCGAACTCGTCGTAGGCGGTGTTGATGATGAAGCGGGTGCCCACCCCCCGCGCACAGAGCAGGTCGATCGCGTCGATGCCGTTGATGCCCGGCATATTCACGTCGACAATCGCGATGTCCGGGCGCCACTTCTGCGCCTGCGCCACCAGATCGGTGCCGTTTTCCGCCAGCGCGACGATCTCGATCTCGGGAAACTCCTTTTGGACCAGCAGCCGCAGCGCCTTGCGCTCGATCTCCTCGTCGTCCGCGATAATCATGGTGTATTGTGGCATCTTGTTTACTCTCCAGCTTCCTTCGCTTCCCCCGCCGGCCGCGGCAGCCCGATGCGGACCGCCGTGCGCCGGCCCGGGTCGCTCTCGATCTCAAACCGCAGCTGCTCGCCAAAGTACAGCCGCAGCCGCAGATAGACGTTTTTCAGCCCGATGTGCCCGTCGTCCGCCTCCTGCTCGAAGGAGCGGCGCAGCTCGGCAAGGCGCTGCGGCTGGATGCCGGCGCCGTTGTCCTCCACCGCAAGCCAGACCGTCTGCCCCTCGCAGGACAGCCGCACCGTCACCCGCCCGCCGCGGATCATCGAGCCGACCCCGTGGGAGATCGAGTTCTCAACCAGCGGCTGCAGGATCATGCAGGGCACCTCCAGATCGGCGCAGCCGTCGTCGACCTCAAAGTCGAACCGGATCCGCTCGCCGAACCGGCAGGTTTGGATATAGATGTAGTTGCGGGTATTCTCGATCTCGTCCGCAAGGGTGACCGCCTTGGTCACCTTGCCCAGATTGTACCGCAGGAACTCCGCCGTCGCCTCCATCAGCCCGGCGGTCTCCTCGGCGTCCTCCATGTGGGCGGTCTGGGAGATCATGTTGAGGGTGTTGAACAGAAAATGGGGGTTGATCCGCGCCTGCAAGAGCCGCAGCTGGCTGGACTGCAGCGCCGCGCTGATCCGCAGGTTCTCCATCTCGACCCGCTGCAGCTGCTCGCGCATCCGCGAATCGGTCTCGATCTGGTTCATCTGTTCGTGGATGGTGTCCAGCATCTCGTTGAAGGCGTCGGCAAACACCGACAGCTCGTCGCCGGTGGCGATCTCGATATGCTCCTGCATCGCCGGGTCCCGGCTCACCCCAAACGCGAAGTCGGTCAGCTTTTCCACCGACAGGGTGATGCCCCGCACCACCTTGCGGTAGAACCCGTAGCAGACCACCACCGCCACCGCCAGGATGCACGCCTGCATCGCCAGCAGCCGGCGGCTGCCCGCGCGGATCTGCTGCTGCTCCTGCTGGGTGGTGGCCAGCCGCACCGAGTAGACCTCCTTAAAGCTCTGGCTGATGTAGTCGATCACCTGCTGGGTGTAGAGGTACTGCTCCTCAAGGCCGCTGTCCTCGGCGGCCGAGTGGCCGCTGGACATATACTCCCCCATCCGCTCCACCAGCGCGTCGCCGTGGTCCAGATAGCTCGACACCATATAGCACAGGTCCACGATGTCCCGGACATAGTCCTGCTGCATCCGGTCCATCATCTCGTCCACCGCCTCCCGGGTGAGCGCCTCCTGCTCGTGGTAGGAGGCAAGGCTTGCGGTGCGCAGATAGACAAAGTAGTCGTAGAGGTATTTGTTGGTCTCCTCGACGTCGACAAACAGCTCATTGAGCTCGAGCAGCTCGTCGACCGCCCGCTCGTAGCGGCGGGTCAGCAGCCGGGCGTTGACAAGGGAGGCCGCAAACGCGAGCAGCAGCATCCCCAGCAGCAGAAAGTAGCCCAGGCTGTATTTGTAGGTCACCGAGCGGCGCCGGGCGATGCGGGGCCTATATGATGTGCTCATCCGCAGCGCCCCCTTTCAGCTGGTCTGCGGTGTAAAAGACCACCGGGGTGTAGATCACCTTTGCGGAGTAGGCGCCCTGCTCGAGATAGCGCAGGATCTCCTCCACCGCGATGCGGCCCATCTCCTTCTGCTGCTGGACCATCACCCCGTCGATCAGCCCGTTCTCCACCCCCATGACCGTCTCGTCCGACAAATCAAAGACCAGGATGTTGCCCAGCGGGCAGGTCGCGGTGCTGAGCATCTGCCCCACCGTCTGCCCGCCGGTGCCCTCGACGCAGATAAGGGTGTCGACGTCGGGGTCCTCCCGCAGGATCTGGTTGTACTTTTCCAGCGCGGTGAGGGAGTCGTAATCGTTATACTCCAGCCGGCGGATCTCGATACCGGGGCAGCCTGCCACCGCGTCCCGCAGCCCGGCCACCCGCTCGTCCAGATTGGGATAGCCCGGCGCGCCGGAGAGCACCGCCGCCACCGCCTCGCCGCCGCTGATCCGGATCAGCTCCTCGCCCATCCGCACCCCGGCGTCGTAGTTGTCGGTGCCGACATACAGGTGGTCGAAGCTATCGGCAAGGTCGGTGTCCACCAGCACCACCTGCACCCCCTGCGCGGCGGCGTCGGCCAGCGCGGCGCGGTAGTCCGGATCGTCGATGCCCTGCACGATCAGCGCGTCGACCTGCGCGGCGACCTGCTGGCGGATCAGCTCCACCATCTGGGGCACATTGTAGTTGAGCTGCGGGTTGACCACCTTCGCGTCGACCCCCAGCTCGGCGGCGCGCTCGGCCACCGCCAGGCCCACGTCGGTCCAGTAGCCCTGGTCCGCGTGGGGCAGCACCGCGGTGATCCGCACCGGCCAGCCCTCCTGCTGCTGTGTGCCGCTATTGCCAATCTCCTCCCCACAGCCGGCCAGAAGACCGGCCGCCATGGAGAGGAGAAGAGCAATCGCCGTGATCCTGTGCTTCATCCCGCAGCGCCCCTTTACCCTTGGATTTGATTCCATTGTAAGGGAAACACGCTCCTTTTTCAAACCGGGAGTGCAGAAAAATCAGTGCTTATTGTATTTGCGGACATCGACCGCGATCGCGCCGATGATGATGATGCCCTTGACCACGAACTGCCAGTAGCTGGACAGGCCGATGAAGGTCAGGCCGTAGTTGATGACGTTGAAGATGATGACGCCGAAGAAGACGCCGGGCACGGTGCCCACGCCGCCGCCGGCCGAGCAGCCGCCCACGATGCAGGAGGCGATGGCGTCCAGCTCATAGCTCAGGCCGTAGGTGGAGGAGGCGCTGCCGGTGCGGGCGGCCTCGAGGCTGCCGGCCAGGCCGTAGCAGGCGCCGGCGATCGCGTAGGTGATCATCTGGATCTTGAACACGTTGATGCCGGATACCCGCGCCGCCTCGGGGTTGCCGCCGACGGCGAAGATCTCCTTGCCAAGGCAGGTCTTGGTCTGCAGGATCCAGACGGCCAGCATCACCGCGAAGGCGATGATGATGAGGTAGGGCACGCCGAGGACCGAGCCGGTGCCGATGGCGCCGAAGCTGTCCAGATACCCGCCCAGAGGCTGGGAGTTGTTGGGCGCCTTGTTGAAGTACAGGCAGTTGGCGCCGTAGACGATCATCTGGGTGCCCAGCGTCGCGAGGAAGGCGGGGACCTTCAGCTTGGAGACGACAAAGCCGTTGAAGCAGCCCACGCCAAGGCCGACCGCGATCGAGACCAGCACCGGCACGATGGCGGGCAGCTCAGGCAGCGAGGGCCAGAACTTGAGGTAGTAGGTCGCCTGCTGGGCCAGCGAGCCGCTGATGACCGCGGCGAAGCCGACGGTGCGCCCGCCGGACAGGTCGGCCGAGCCGGAGACGATGACGAACATACAGCCCATCGCCACCACGATGCGGGAGGCCGACTGGGTCAGGATGTCCCGCAGCACCCGGATGGACAAAAACTTGCCGCCGCTGATGACCGCGATGACGATGATCATCAGCACCATGATCGCATACAGCGCGTAGTTCATCAGGAACGCGCGCAGGTTAAAGCTCTTTTTCTCTTTCAGCATGAGACTGTTCCTCCTTTACACGTTGGCCTGCTCATAGGTGCTGGCCAGCATCATGATCTTCTCATCGGTGGCCTGCGCCCCGTTGATGATGCCGGACAGGTGCCCCTCGCACATGACCATGATGCGGTCGCTCATCCCCATCAGCTCGGGCATCTCGGAGCTGATCATGATGACCGTCTTGCCCTCCTGGACCATCTGCTCCATCAGGGTGTAGATCTCGTATTTCGCGCCCACGTCGATGCCGCGGGTGGGCTCGTCGAGGATCAGCAGGTCGGGGTTGACCAGCAGCCAGCGCCCCAGCAGCACCTTCTGCTGGTTGCCGCCGGACAGGTACTGGATCTGGGTCTTGAGGTCCGGGGTCTTGATGCTCAGCGCGTCGACGTACTTCTGCGCGTCGGCGCCGCGCTGCTTGTCGTTGAGGAACAGCTTGCCGCCGGTGTACTGCTTGGTGTGGGCGGTCTGGTTGGCCAGGACCGTGTTCTCCATCACCGACAGCATCGGGATGATGCCGGAGGCGCGGCGCTCCTCGGTGAGCAGCGCCATGCCCAGCTGGATGGCGTCCTGCGCGCAGGTGATCTTGGCCTTTTGGCCCTTGATCCAGATCTCGCCCGAGGCGACCGGCCGCAGGCCGAAGATCGACTCCATCAGCTCGGTGCGCTGCGCGCCCACAAGGCCGCCGATGCCGAAGATCTCGCCCCGGCGCACCGAGAAGCTGACATCCACAAAGCTGCGGGGGTTGGCGCTGGTGAGGTTTTTGACCTCCAGCATGACCTCGTCGGAGGGGGTGTGGGTGCGCTGGGGGAACTGGTTGCTCATCTCGCGGCCGACCATCCGGCTGACCATCAGCTGCATGGTCAGCTCCTTTGCCGGCCAGGTGCCCACCAGCTTGCCGTCCCGCATGATGGTGACCTCGTCCGAGATGCGCAGGATCTCGTCCATCTTGTGGCTGATGTAGATGATCGCCACCCCCTGCGCGGTGAGCTGGGCGATGATCTTGAACAGCTGCTCGGCCTCGACCTCGGTCAGCGAGGAGGTCGGCTCGTCCATGATGATGACCTTCGCGCCGTAGCTGACCGCCCGCACGATCTCGATCATCTGGCAGTTGGAGGCGTTCAGCTCCCCCACCATGGTGCGGGGGTCGAGCTTGACCTCCAGCTGCTCGAGCAGCGCCTTGGTGTCGGCGTACATCTTTTTTTCATCCACCCAGTGGATCGGGCCGACCCGCTTGTAGGGCACCCGCCCGACCCAGATGTTCTCCATCACGTTGCGGGTGCGGATGGGGTGCAGCTCCTGATGGATCATCGAGACGCCCTTGTCCATCGCGTCCCGCGCATCGTCGAAATGCACCTCTTCGCCGTTGATCTTGATGGTGCCCTCATCGGGCTGGTACAGCCCGAACGCGCACTTCATCAGGGTGGATTTGCCCGCGCCGTTCTCCCCCATCAGGGCGTGGACGGTGCCCGGGCGCACGGTCAGGGAAACATCGTCCAGCGCCTTGACGCCGGGGAAGCTCTTGCTGATGCCGCACATTTCCAGAACCGGTGTTTGTTCCATGTTTGCCTCCCGTTCCGATCCCTTAAAAAACAGCCGAGCCGCTTTCAACCGGCCCGGCTGCTGTTTGGATCCTGATTTGGTTTGTCAGACTGCTCAGCCGATGTCGACGTCGTTGAGGTCGTAGCCGACGGTGTCGACGTTCTCCGCGTTGACGGCGGTGTAGTTGAGCCAGACATGGCGGCCGTCCACGGTGCAGCCCTCAAGGCCGAGGTTCTCCTGGGTCAGCTCCTCGCCGGCAGCCAGCAGCTTCATGGTCTTGTAGGTGGCCTTCGCCAGCAGGACGGGGTTGTTCATCGAGGTGACCAGCAGGGTGCCCTCGCGGATCGCGTCGCAGCCGACCTGGGTGGCGTCAACGCCGGTGACGGGGATGTACTCGCCCTCGCCGAAGAAGCCGCCGGCCTTCAGGGCCTCGATGGCGCCCAGCGCCATGTCGTCGTTGCAGGAGATGACGCCGTCAATGTCCTCGCTGTAGTTGGCCAGCAGGGCGGCAACCTTGTCCTGCGCGGTCGCGCGGGACCACTCGCAGAGCTGCTCGCCGCCGATGCAGTTCAGCGCGATGCCGGCGTTCTCCAGGACCTCGACGCTGCGCTCGGAGCGCTGGATGGTGTCATAGTTGCCCTGGGTGCCCAGCAGCATGATGTAGTCGAAGGTGCCGTTGCCGTTGCGGTCCCAATCGTCATGGGTGTTGATGTACTCCAGCAGAGCCTCGCCCATGATCTTGCCGGACTGCTCGGCTGCGGAGGAGACGTGGTAGACGTTCTCATACAGCTCGAACTCCTCGTCGGTCGGGGAATCGGAGTTGATGAACATCAGGGTGACGCCCTCTTCCTTGGCCTGCTCGATCAGCTCGGGCTTCGCGTTGGACTTGAGGTTGTTGAGCAGCATGAAGTCCACACCCTGAGTGTAGAAGTTGTTCATGTTGTTGTCCTGGGTCTCGGCAGCGCCCTGGCTGTCGGCGGTGGTCACCTTGACGGCGCCGTCGGCGGCGGCGATGTGCTCAAGGCTCTGACGGGCGTTGGCGATGAAGGTGTCGGCGAAGTTGTAAAAGCAGACACCGGCGGAAGCGGTGGCCTCAACAGCGCCGTCGCCGCCCGCCGCGGAAGAGCCGCCCGC